>JBAXMF010000033.1:0-12451 GCA_037134435.1 Methanomicrobiales archaeon
CGATATCTACAATTGCGTTAATAGTAATTTTTCTCATAGGTTACCTCATGAAATCACAGAGTTAAAAAATGTTACTGGAATTTGTCCAGTGCGTATGGCTCCGTGCTCTTCACGTAGTAGTTTTACAGCCACCACATGATCCGTCATGAAGGCGGAGCATGGAACGGGTCTGGTTCTTTAACGTGTCACATTGGCCATTGCCGGAACACTGGGCTCCTTTGGCCCCGTTCGCTCCATTCTGCAGTGCACCAAAGCGATATTGTGCCTGGGTGCCTGTTCCCTGCTGGCAGGTCTGATTCACACAGTTCTGTCCGTCCTGCAGGCATTGGCCCTGGCCGTATGCTGCACCTGTACCTTTTCCTCCGAACCCTGCTGCCATTACTGAGGCAGGGACGAGGACCAGTGCGATAATCGCACAAATCAAGATTTTTTTCATCATGGATATATTCCTCCATTGATTGCCGGCATCATGATGGCGGTTGGTCCATCATTCGCCGGTCCTGCATCATACGTTATCCCGGTGTGATAAACCATTTCTCAGACCGGCAGCTACATATGCTGTTCCGGGCTTGGACGGTCGATTGGGTAAACATCTGCCGTATTCTGTGGTCTTATATAATTCCTCACTACTACGTTCTTAGCAGGATGAAACCCGGGACCCTTGTACTCGTACTGCTCATGCTAACCCTCGTTGCACTGCCGCTTGCACCGTATAGCGATAGCGGTAGCCCTGGTGTTGCAGATCAATCCACAGCCAGGGGTGGGGTGGGTCATGCGTACCGTTATGGTGCGGGATCCGCGGGAGTTGGTAATAATGGTATGATGCAGGAGAGGGGTAACAGGCCGATGCCCCAGGCTCCCCGCCATGGCCAGGAACGTTCTCCCGCATGCCAGGTACAACGGGAACTTCAGCGGGACCCATTTGATTGGAATGCACCTGTGCGGAGAGTCTTGCTCCGGGGCTACCGGCGCCTGTCAGGGAAGAATATTCTCGAGCACGAGAAGAGGCAATTGATTTATTCGACAATCCTCATGAACCCGGGTATTGATGTCCCGATGCTGGTCTCACTGACTGGTATCAACCTGCACACATTGCGGTACCACATCGCATACCTTGACCGCATGAAGAAGATCGTCTGCATCGAGCAAGGCGGTGGGTATCATTTCTTTGAAAACCATGGGCGTTATGGTCATGCAGATCAGCAGCAGATCCTGTTCCGGAAGTGCCCGACAACAAACAACATTATCACCCTGGTTGGGGCTAATCCTGGTATCACCCGTGGAGAGCTTGCTGATCAGCTTGGCTTCGCCGGACCATCAGTCACGCGCTGGATGCACCGGCTGATTGCCGAAGGGATTGTAACGGAAGTGCGGGAAGGGCGTTTTGCCAGGTATTACCCTCCTTTATGCCAGGTATAAATGAGAAGGATAACCACCACCGCGAACATTTAAGTGATACATGATGCGGATAACCCACCTTCACCGGGAAACAATAGAAAATGGTGATTGGTTATTAGCAGACCATGGATTTCAGTCTCATCCTTCCTTCCCCGTCTCGTTTCGTGACGTATAAATTACCCAGCCGGATACGATAATAGCAATTAGGCCGAGGATGATGAGCAAGGGTTTTGTCAGAAGGTTGCAGGGATGATCGGCCAGGGCACACATCTTTGTGATTACTGTCGGGAATAAAATGACCAGGAGACCGAGGACCGCACCGAATATTCCGATCATCATCTTCGCTTCTGCAGATTTAGCAAATGCGAGAAGTATACCTGCAACCACAACAAGGGCACCGATGCCGAGCTCTGCCCGTGCAGTCCACCCACAGGGCATGGGAAAATCTTTTCCTGAAGTTAGCTTTGCATACATCCCATTTACTTCACAGACTGGAGCGATAGTCCATGGGGAAACGACAATGAATATCCCCAGGATAATAAGGGCGATTGCAGGCCAATAAAATTTCATAATGGTTTTCTTAATTATTCAGTATATTAAGTTAACGAATCTGCCTGAAGATTCGTTCCGCCATTAGCGATGCGGCTTTCGGCATCAGCATTGGCATCACCCATGAACCGGAATGCCACACTTCTGTAGGTCATCATCAGGACGATGGAGTTCTGGTTGATGTTGTCCGAAAACGTGGAGGTTGAGTTGGGGACCGCGATGGTCAGGCCTGGGTACAGGGTGATCGTGTCTCATGGTGGGCATTAAAATGACCAAGGCAATCTGGGAATTGGTAAATCCTGCGTTTAAAGAGGTCTTTTATGGGGTTTTGGAAAAGGCTGCAACCCAAAAACGGCCAAATTTCGGTTGAATAAATGGAAATACGCCCAATTTAGCCTTATTAAGTATTTGTGGCAATCGGAGCCAAATGCGGGCGATTTAAACGAACGAGAATGGATTTTAGGGTTTGGGGTGGGGTGTGGATACCCTCCTGTTGGTATCGTTTCGATAATTCGGTCGTATATTGAGTTGTTTTAACAGATTTTCGGGGGGCAATTGGGTAAGTCCGCGATAGGCCATACGTTTGGTATGAGAACATTCTGAAATTACAGGTTCTGTTACTTTGACCACGGACTCACTATCCATCATACTCACATCCCCTCGCGAAAGCTTTTAGAAAATTGTGCAATCCGGGATGGTGAGGGATTAATAGGGGTAGGCACATACTATCAGCATCTCCCCCATACCCGGGTTTTGTATATACCAGATCTGACCGCATGATACGAAAGGGTGGTGCCTAAGTTTGGACTCACCCCGGTAAGATGAATTCCCGTCAGAGATACCCGCACCGTGGGTTATGGGTGAATGATCAAGGAGTTCCAATGAATGTCAGATATGTTCGGTGGGCGATTCTCGGAATAATTCTCATCGGTTCAATGATTCTTAATTACCTGCATATCACCGCAGGAGCTGCGTTTCCGTCGGTTCATGCAATATGTCCCCTGGGTGGGCTCGAGAATCTGCAGATCTGGCTGTCAGGCCATGCTAATCTGCAGAAACTCTTCTCAGGGACGATGACCCTGCTATTCCTCTCTCTTGGGATTACGATCATTTTTGGCAGAGCGATATGTGGCAATATCTGCCCGTTCGGGGCCATCTTTGAGTTTATCGGGAAGCTAACTCCCAAAAAACTTTCCATTTCAGCCCATTCAGACAGAGTGCTCCGGTATGTAAAATACATTATCCTCGCGATTGTCATCGGAATGGCCTGGATTACTGCTACGCTCTGGGTATCACCATATGATCCCTATGTTGCGTATGCTCATATCTGGTCAGGTGCAGAGATACTCAATGAAAACGGAATCGGATTACTCATTCTCCTCGTGGTTCTTGCGGTATCTCTCGTTATCGGGCGATTCTTCTGTAAGTACCTATGCCCGGCCGGTGCCCTGTTTGGGATCTTCTCTTTGGTAAGTCCGACGAGGGTTACCCGCTCTGAGTGCATGGAGTGTGGAAAATGTGCCCGGTCCTGCCCAATGGGGATTGAGCCCGGAAGAAAAACAGCAGTCAATGCTTCAGAGTGTATCGGGTGCACAACATGTGTGGATGTCTGCCCATCTAAAACACCAGTCATTAGGATGACGATTGCAGGAAAAACTGCCAAACCTTTACTCTTTGTCCTGGGGACTGTCTGTATCTTCTTTGGTGCTATCGCCCTGCTCAATACTGTTGGGTTCTTACAGGTAACGGTCCCCCCAATAGGGAGTATTCAGCAGGGTGGTGCACCCCTGAACATCATGGATCTTAGAGGTTCCATGACGATTGAAGAGGGGGCAGTGTATGCCGGGATGGATTTAGCAGAATTCTACCGGGTGATGGAGATCCCAAAGACCGTTCCGGCCACGACTCCATTAAATAAAGTGGCAGACTATGTTCCGGGTTATGATTTTCATGCTATAAAGGCAAAATAATGGTTCAGGGGCCCCCTATCCACCAATTCGGGAAATTTTTTTCCGGAAAAATAGGGACTCATAAAACCGATTTTTTACCGCACAATTGATACACCTGCTTTTTCATATCTGCCAGGTATTATCCCGCGTTATGCCAGAAGTTTGGGACAGAGATCAACGAAATCATGTGTGAATCCCCTTAAAAACAGTAGAGATAAAAAAATATTTTTCCCATCGAAACCCGTCAGAAGATTATCTGGGCGTTCAGGACACGTATCTTATTTATGTTCGGATACCGGGTGGGTCAGATTGTAAAGATTGATCAAATACTGGGACCGTTCCGACAGCGTCATCGTCTGTGTTTCTACTGTTACCGGATCAATACTCGCATCAATAAGAAGATCGTATTTAATCTCTTTCCTCCAGCCTGCTTTCTCAAACATATGCATGAAACAAATCCCCAACGTAACCGCTTCGGGATGGCGGGTAATTACTATTCTTGCATCAGTGATAGTAACCGGAACGTTTGGCATGGCAAGTCCACCCATAATGATGAGCGCTTTTGGATGAAGTGTCACCGCATCATGTGAGATTTGCATTCCAACCTCTTCTTCAAATTCAATCCTTCTCGCTTTTTCTTCTTTAAAATATGGAACAAACACCGCTTCAAGCCCAAGTCCACGGACTGCAAATGCAAGGAGTTCAATAAACGGGGTACAGGTGCCGGGCACTCCATAGTATACGATCTGGTCCCCGTTGACAAAACCATGGTTCAGAAGATATTCCTTGAACGGGCGGAGTATGCCGGGGACTCCTTTGAGTGGTACAGGGTCGCTCATCACAATCAACTGGATAATGAGTCATTTCCTGGAGGAATTAAAGGTGATTATTGAGAGCTACTCAAATACAAGGGTCATCCCCACTCCTACTTCCTGCAGGGGACAACCGGCTGCAAGGGCAATTTTTGAGGATAACGATGTGCAGTGACAGGCATGCAGGGATTGTAAGTGCAGGTTCCGCAGGTAAGATACCGTCTTTTCGAGACGGGGCTGGCCCGGTGAAAGAAGGTGGAGGCCCCCGATAATACCAACAATGCGTTCCTCTCCACACACCTTTTTTGCTTGTTCCACGATGTTGCAGATTCCCGCGTGAGAACAACCGGTGATGATGACCAGCCCCTTTTCACTGCGGAACGCCAGTGCGGTATCATCAAGAAGTTCATCATCCTCTATTCTGCCGTCCGGCATCAAAATCTTACGGTTTCCTACTGTGGTATATTCGAAATCAAATGTCCTCCCGATTTGTCCCAGGAAAACAAGGTCGTCGGTAAGCCACCGTGGACTGGTGGATAACTCCACCGAAAAGTGCCTGGAGAGTTCATCTTCCGCAATGATGGACCCGATATTCGGAATGGGCAGTTTAGGACGCGGGTAGAAGCAATAAGGGTGGGCAATGACCTTCGGTCTCCTGGCGGGGACCTCTTCGATGGTGGCCCGGGTCAGGTGGTGGACCAGGTCGGGTAGTCCACCGGTATGATCGAGGTGACCATGTGAGATGACTACCATGTCCAGGTCAAGAAGGTCCTCTCCCAAACCTTTGGCATTCTGAAGGAATAAATCTGAATAGCCCGTATCGAAAAGGATCTTCCTGCCTTGCGTGGTAATGAGAAAAGAGAGTCCGGGCTCCCCGGAAAAGTAATGATCAATAATGGTATTATTATCGACAAGGACGGTAAGTGATAACTGTGGGGCCATATATTCCTCTTACATGGTCAGGGCATAGTTCTTTCGTTCTTCCCCTATTTGTGGGGAAAAATAATTTTCAATCTTACGACATACGTTGGCACAACATCATGTTAGAAGAGCAAGGTGTACAGGAAGTTGTAGAGAACGATACACGAACCACCCCCCGGTGTACTGCAATGCCATCAACCGTATGCAAAGATACCAGCAGATGCTCGGTATGCAATCTCGAAAAAGCTGTGTTCACTGACCGTTCTTCGGGAACGAGGATCTGTCAGCACTGCTATGACCGCGAGGCCAGGGGTGACTGGGTCCACGACCGGGGGTGCTGGTCCGTGACCACGTGTACCGTTTCTCTCCGGACTGCGATTATCCTCGTGAAAATCCGGGAAATGGTCATTCCAAGGTGGAAACGGTGGCGTTTGCGGAACCCTGAAAAGGACCGGGAGCAAAGAATGGCCTATTATTGCCGGAATCTGGACGAAATCGTTGCAAATAGCAGGGTTCGGTACCGGGTGAAAAAGGGGGCAAATGCGGGCGATTTAAACGAACAGGGGCGGGGGGAAGTTGGGTAGGGAGGGGTAATGATATGCCCCCCTTTCAGGATAGGTCCGGTAATCCGGGCATAAAATGGGCCTTTTCAGGAAAACGGTAAGGCTTCTAAAAGATAAGCGGGAAGATCTGGATCGCCAGGATGGCAACTACCTGGTGGGCAATAAGGACGAGGGGCCGCCATTCCGTCGGAGCAAGAACCGTTTTCAGTTATGTGTCAAAGGACACGCGAAAGCAAAAGAAGAAAAAAAATGGATGAATTGATCTTACCTTGCTGGTATGATCAGTGAGCGTTCTCCGGCGGGCATGAACTCGCGGATTGCACCCTTTGCGAACTCTCTGCGTGGTTCGGAGAAGTCGAACTTGAGCGAGGGGTCGGCGAAACAGATCTTGATTAAGGGACTGAGGGTCCATGCATCGCCGCGTCCAAAGTGAGCAGCGCCTGCGATTGCAGCGTACTCTCCCTGGTGACCGACGTTCATTGCGTAGTTCGGGAAGTTTGGTCCACGGAGTTCTCCGATACAACCTTCGTCACCACGGATGGCCATCGAGTTTGCGGAACCGCACTGGTCCTGCAGGTCGTAGCCGAAGAAGCCGAGACGTGACCATCCTTCCTTGTGCAGGAGCATGGACATGTACCAGGCGTTCAGACCGGCATTGGAGTTTCCGGTACCGATTGCGGCGGACAGACCTGATGCGGCTGCGAGGACGGATGCACGCTGTGAGCCACCGAAGTGGGTCTCGAGTGCAGTCGGGAACTGTTCGTACTGTTCCATACCGTAGAGCGTGACTTCAGTTGCAACATCGTTGACTGCTTCCTGCTTGCACGGTACCTTGCCGGCTCCACCGTACTTGGACTTGACATAGTCCATACCGTAGTAGGTGTAGTCGTCGAGGATGTTGTCGGTGTATGCAGCGGTTGCATACTGTGTGAACCCGACACCACCGGACATGTAGGACCCGAGCCAGATCTGGTCGAATAACATGGTACCTGCACCCACAACTTCAAGGGCTGCACGGACGGGGTCATTCGGGTACTTCCGGTCGGTCTGGACCATGTCGGCGAAGTGACCGAACTTGATGCCACCGGGCTCGTTTGGACCACGGGCACGGCGGGCTGGCAGGATGTCGGCCATCTGGATGACACCCGCGTGCTTTGCGGCGTATGCAAGGTCTGCGGTTGCTGCTTCACCGGCGCACATGTGGTACGCACTGATGAACGACATACCGATCTGCATGGCTGACCATCTTGAGGTGGTCCCACCATCGCAGGTCCTTGATACGATCGTCGGGATGTGTACTGCCTGGTACATCGACTTGCCGACTGCGGCCTTGAGTGCCTCGGCACTCTTGCCTGGGAAGAGCTTTTCGATGTTGACAAGGAACTGTGGCTCGATGTCGTCTGCCATCTCGTCGTCGCCGGTAAATACCTTGACGTAGCAGTCGTCGACGAGGCCTGGGTGAGTCTCAACCATGTGTTCCTGGACAACTGCCGCACCGGGCATTGCATGGTTCAGGATGTGGAGGTACTCGTTGATGGTCTCAGGGGTGACTTCCTTACCGAGACGCTTCTGCAGGGTCGCGTGAGCGAGGTCGAGTCCTACGATGATGGTCCTCCTGATATCGTCCCACATCTGCTGCATCGCAGCGTTGTTGACGAAGTGGAGGTCATCACCCTCTACGAAGACGCCGGTGTTGGAGACTTCGTAGGTCATCAGCTGGCGCTGACCGAGTGGGATACCACCAAGGTGGCAGCGGAGCGGGTCGTACTGGCTGATCCCACGTTCCATCGCTACCTTCTGGCCTTCCTTGATAAACTCTATCTTCCGTGGGGACTGTTTCAGGCCTTCACGCTTGAATACGGTCTGGGTTGCCTGGGGGTCCTCTGCGAATTTGGTCTTGAGCGCCTTCAGGAAGAGCTTCTGGGTTTTTTCGATTTTCTTTGTTGCCATCTTTAATCACTCCTTTGGCATGAAGCCGTATTTGGTCCTCAGCGAGTGGACACGCTGGACGTATTCGACATATTCTGCATCATCACGGAATGCCACGCCAACGAGTGAATGGAAGATACCTGAGTGTGCCTTGAGCCACTTTTCGTCCATTGGCTTTCCGACCTTGACTTCACGGTCGAGTGGAACGCCGACCTGGTCCTTCACATACTTCACAATGCCGCTCTTCTTGTCGAGGACGCAGCGCTGGAGCATGTCGAACATCATCCCGTCTTCTGCGAGACGAAGGGAGTGCCCGTGCACGGTACATCCACGGACTGCGGTGAGGGCCGGGTCGAAGAGGACGGTGTTGACGAGGTCTTTGGAGTATTTTTCGAGGTCTCTCTCACGGCATTCAAGGATCTGACGTCCTGAGAGGGTACCGGGGTCAATTCCACGGTATTTGTATGCCTCGAGGTATGACCTGAGGTAGGGCTGGCAGGGTGCATTGTACATCGAGTCAGCGAACTGGATGTAGCGGATGCGGTCCCCGGCCTTTGCGCCGTCTGTCGGGGTCACAAGTTTCCTGATTGGACATGCTGGTTCCTGCTGTTCTGCCAGCGGGGGGTGGGCAGTCTTGTATGCGGACCCTGGTGCACGGTGCCCGAGGATCAGTACGAGGTCTTCATCGGTCACATCGCGGACCTTTTCCAGCTTCGAAGCCGGGTCCATGTACTTGCGCCTGTTTGCGGCGATAGTGGATGAACCAGGTCCATACTGTGGTTTGTAAGCCATGTTTTATCTCTCCTGATTTTTTTGGGATTTCATTATTTTCATTACTGCATGAATGACATCTGCCATCTTTTCACGCGTTGGTGTCTGACCTCTTGTGACACCGCTGACAATCGCCATCACGGTGCCCCTGGTCTTCACCTTGTCTGCTGGCGGCATGACCACGGCGGTTTTTACCCCCACCTTGGCGAGGTCCTCGAAGTCAATCGGGGCCTGTGAGACCACGACTGCCCTGATATCGCAAGCCTGGAGGATGTATCGCACCTTGTGGACTACGTGGGAACGAACATTTCCATGGTGGAGAATGGCAAGCTTGTGTTTTTCGATCTGGCGGATCTCTTTCTCTGTTATGCCGAAATATGCTCCGAGTACGCCACCGCCGACATTTTGTGCATCGGGGGGCACGCCGCTTCCGGCGTTCAGCACCAGTGTACTGATACTGTACTCGATACCCTGCTGCCGTAACGCTGAGGTGATATCACACACGGGCTTGGTGACATGGCGCCGTCCGGGGGACATGCCGACCACGATAACATCCGGGTAACGGCATTCTGATATGGTCCCACGCTGGGCAATTCCACCACCTTTTCCCATGCCCATCGCCTCGCGGCAATCGACAACCTGGGTAACTCTTCCCATCGGCATAGTTATTTTATTCCCTGGAGAATTACGGGGCCCGTTTTGCTTTTGGGGTCCGCCATTCCGATAATACTCTTGTCCGCATCAGGTCCGTACTTTGCATAGTCAGACAATGTTGGTTCCGTTTTCATGTACCGTCCTTCCTGGACCCGGTATGTGAATTCGGTAAAGACCGTGTCACAGGCAGCCTTGAGTGAGGGTATCACATCGCGGCTTTCCAGTTCGAGCAGTATCGTCCCAACATGAACGGCGAGCTCCATCTCCTGATCGCCAACCTTGATCATTCCTCTCATGGAATGAGGATTTGTTACATTACGGGCTGGCCCGTAAGGGATTGTAGAGGGGAGCCGGGGACCATTCAGGATGATCCTCCGGATACCTTCCACGGTAATAATCTGGTTGAGGAGACGTTCCACTGTTTCCGGGTTGAGTAAACGCTCGGTGACAATCCTTGCCTGGGGAAATTTGGCTTCTGTCATTCGAATCCTTGCTTGGATTATACAGATTTTGCAACCGACTGCATCGGCTTCTTGAACTCATCGATCTGACCGAAGGTGTCCTGGTAAATCTTCGATGTGGCCTCTGGGCCGAACATCTGGGTACCTGCGTCGAGGCAACATGCTGCGACGATACAGGGCATACCAACACCGGCGGCGTGACGGGTGACAACGTGGTTACCGTTGAAGACACCTGGGCCACCGCCACCATAGATCGAGTGGCTGAAGAATGAGAACCCTACTGCGACACCCATTGTACGACCGAAGTCGGAGCCTGGGAGGCCGGTCTCATGTTCAAGCAGGTCGTTGAAGTATAACAGGGTTGCAGAAACTGCCTGGGCGAAACGTCCGGCACCACAGTTTACCATGGTTGCTGCAAGGGTACCTGCTGATGCATAGGCGTTCCAGAGCATCGGGTCCTTCGTGTCCATGAATGTGAAGCCGCTCTTGGCTTTCTTGCCTGGCTTGATGACCTTGTCTTCAATGGCACGCTCTACCAGGCTCTGGACGACAGTACCGATAGTTCCGGTCTTGCCGTTCGCCTTGACGAGATCGTAGACGAGGTTGTTTGCATTAAGGCCCTGGTATGCGAGAAGCAGGAGCTGTGCACGCTCGAAGGGACCGATTGCCATACCCATCTCGAATTCTCCGGCCTGCTCGAATATGGACGAAAGTGCTGCACCCTGGATTGCATTCCGGTGGGTCATCATTGCTGCGTGGTTCGCAGGGATGTTACGGAGTGCGTACCCGAGACCTTCGTTGTTCTGCGGGATGGACAGGATAGAGACGACAGCGCCTCCCTGCATGTCCATTGTCTGCGGGTAGGTACCCCAGACTGCAGCCTTGACCATCGACATGTTGAACATATCGACCTTGTACTGATCCATCAGTGCATAGGTGGTAGCTGCTGCAACTGCCGTTGATGCGGCATCATAGGTGGCTGCTGACTCAAGTCGTGAGCTTGGGCACTCGACGAGGATCATCTTGCCGCCGCCGACCTTGGTGATCTTAGTGTTGTCACCGGCAGTGACTTCGACCATTTCCTTGATCTTGGCCGAGAGTGCATCGCAGTCCTTGACACAGTCCACTTTCATGGTGCGCCCGAGGATCTGGTTGCTCTTACCGCCGACCTTTCCGGTCTTCAATGCCTCATCGATACCGGCGAAGTTGACTGCGACCGTCCTCTTGGTGAGGTCGATGATCTTCTTGATACCCGGGTTGACCAGCGGGCTGACTTTTTCAAGGGTGACGCCGCTCTTGAGCAGCTTCCCTTCATCGTCATAAAGGTCAATTGTTTCCTTGTATTTTGCCATAATTTTCCTCCATTAACTTACGTTTACCAAACTGTACAATACGTTCACTGAAGTGTGTAAGCGCCACGGCTCACGAATGCAGACTGATGGTCACTATTGCACGTCCCCTCATGGGACAGTTGTATATTCATATACTCTTAATATAAGGGTTGTGTTTTATATTTTTATTTCTTAATATAATACGATTAAAATAATTACTTATATTGGGGGAATATTCAAATATTACCCCTACATCCGGAATCAATAATTACGATGGTACGAAAAAAAATAAAAAAAGTATTACGAAGTAATGCGTCCACAGTCCAATTATATGAATTAGCAGTGCGCTTTTTTGAGAAAAAAGATTAGACTTTCTGGTATAAGTAACCTTATACCATCTGTCCTTTTCGTTTCTTGTGACGCTCGCCGGTGTCACCTATAGAATGGGCAAACTTTGCCGTCATTCCATCGATTTCAAGGTCTACATCATCGACATACTTGAAACCCGGCATCATCACGTCGATGGTGCCAAAGATGATGACCTCTCCCTCCACCATCTGTCCGGCAACCTTGCTGGGTGCGTTTCCTTTGACGGTGATTTTCCCGCCTTCTGCATGAGTTGCTAGGTGGACATCCACGTCCCCGTTGATGACCATCTCGCCTCCCGTCATGTACATGCCGACATCACTACCAGCGTTCCCCTTCACGAGGATCTTCCCGCCGGACATGCCACGCCAGTCGCCACGGTATGCAGCACCCAGGTAATTTCCGGCATTCCCCTCGATGATGAGTTCTCCGCCTTTCATACCTGTTGCGGCAAATGCCTGGATATCGCCCTTGACCGTCATTTTGCCACCGGTCATCCATGCGCCTGCATACAGGTCGGTGCTGCCGTCGACGATTATTTCACCGGCACTCATTTTCATGCCGATGTACTTGACTTTCTTTACATCGCCTTTAACAACGATTTTCGTTTCTTCGGCGGTTGCCCCGGCATTCCCGGAAATTTCGAAGTACTTGCCAAGTGTGGAAGTTACATTCCCTTCGTACACATGGAGTTCTGCGATCTGTGCGGTTGTTTTCCCGGCAAATTCATCCGGGCAGATGTGTTCA
>JBAXMF010000034.1:0-12235 GCA_037134435.1 Methanomicrobiales archaeon
GGTCACATGCTGGAGATGATTGGAGGAAAAGTCGGGGCACTTGAAGGACGCCGGATTAATGGTACCGCTTTTAGCGGGGAGATCGAGGCAGATATACGGGGTTCGCTCAAGAAACTCGGCTTCTCGCATAACGGTCGTGAGATAATGCACGATGGTATCACCGGGAAGCAGTTCAACGCAGATATCTACGTTGGTGTAATCTATTACCAGAAACTCTATCACATGGTTTCTTCAAAGATGCACGCCCGCTCCCGTGGGCCGGTACAGGTCCTTACGCGCCAGCCCACTGAAGGGAGGGCCCGTGAAGGTGGTCTCCGGTTTGGTGAGATGGAACGTGATGTGATGATCGGACATGGTGCCGCGATGGCGCTGAAAGAGCGCCTTCTCGACGAGTCCGATAAAGTAACAGAATATGTCTGTGCCCATTGCGGTATGATCGCGATGCTCGACCGTAAATCCAATTCCACACGATGCCTGGCTTGTGGGAGCGAGACCGATATTTACCCTGTCGAGATGAGTTACGCATTTAAGCTGCTCCTCGATGAGATGAAGAGCATGGGTATTGCGCCCAGGCTTAAATTAGAGGACGTGGTGTAGGAGGGGAATCATGACAAGCCCAAAAAGAATAGGGAAAATTGAATTCGGTCTGCTCTCCCCTAAAGAGTTCAGGACGATGAGTGTACGGAAGATTATCTGGGCTGATACCTATGATGATGATGGTTTCCCGTATCCGCAGGGACTCATGGACTTAAACCTCGGTGTAATCGACCCGGGCCTGCGATGCAAGACCTGCGACCAGAAGGCAAGTGAATGCCCCGGTCATTTCGGACATATCGAACTTGCAAAACCGGTCATCCATGTCGGGTATACGCGCCTGATCAGAAAACTCCTCCGTGTGACGTGCAAGAGCTGCTCGCGGCTCCTGCTTTCCCCTGAAGAGATTGAAAAAGTTGTCGGGACCGATGAAGATTCGACCGGTGACGTGCTATCGGAAAAAGACATCAAGAAAGAACGGGTCTGCCCGCATTGCGGGGAGCAGCAGCTGAAGATAAACTTCGAGAAACCGACGACGTTCTCAGAGGTTCAGGTTGAGGAAGGCAAAAAGATCGAACACAAACTGACGCCTGCTGATATCAGGTCCCGCCTTGAGAAGATCCCTGATGAGGACCTCCGGCACCTCGGCATCAATCCCGATGTAGCACGACCTGAATGGACTATTCTTACCGTGTTGCCGGTGCCGCCCGTGACGATGCGTCCTTCGATCATCCTTGAGAACGGCCAGAGGTCGGAAGACGACTTAACCCATAAGCTGGTCGATATTATCAGGATCAACCAGAGGTTCAAGGAAAACCAGGATGCAGGGGCACCCCAACTGATCATTGAAGACCTTTGGGAACTGCTGCAGTACCATGTAACGACTTACATGGACAACGAAGTAGCAGGGTGCCCCCCGGCACGCCACCGCAGTGGCAGGCCTTTAAAGACACTCTCCCAGAGACTCAAGGGGAAAGACGGGCGTTTCCGTGGATCATTGTCCGGTAAGAGGGTGAATTTCTCCGCACGTACCGTAATCTCCCCTGACCCGAACCTCAGCGTTATTCAGGTCGGGATACCACTGGCAATTGCGAACGAGATGTCGATACCCGTGCATGCAGCGCCGAATAATATTGATGAACTCAAAGCAATGGCCAGGAACGGGCCAAACCGGCCTACCCTTAACGACCCCTGCGGGGCCAATTATGTCATCAGGCCTGACAAACGACGACTCCGCCTCGCGGAAGGAAATCTTGATACCGTCGCTGATATGATTGAGCCGGGATGGACCGTGGAACGGCATCTCCGGGATGGGGATATTGTCCTGTTCAACCGACAACCGTCTCTTCACCGTATGAGCATCATGTCCCACCGTGTGAAGGTAATGGATGGGAAGACATTTCGGTTGAACCCCGCAGTATGTCCGCCTTACAACGCAGATTTTGATGGGGATGAAATGAACCTCCATATCCCCCAGACCCAGGAGGCAAGGGCAGAAGCTGCGATACTTGTTGCCGTGCAGGAAAATATCCTCTCGCCCCGGTTCGGGGGTCCGATTATCGGGGGAATTCATGACCATATATCCGGGGTCTTCATGCTCACCAACCAGGTTCGCTGGTTCACACGTGAGGATCTCCTCTACCTGCTGAAGTCTACAGATATCGAACACCTTCCACCTCCCGTGAAGGAAGAGGACGGAGTCCCGATGTGGACCAACAAGCAGGCATTCTCCGTAATATTACCCGACGGGCTGAACATGGTCTTCAAAGCAAGTTCATGTGCAAATTGTGATACCTGCAAGCGTGACACGTGTGAACGGGACGCGTATGTGCAGATAATCGATGGAAATCTTATATCAGGCACAATTGACAAGAAGGCAATTGGTGCATTTGACGGCCAGATCGTCCAACGTATCATCAGGCAAAACGGGATGAAACGTGCTGCAGATTTCATCGATGATATGACAAAGCTCTCTATCCGCTCGATCATGCTGGATGGGTTCTCGTTCGGTATCGATGATGAAGATCTCTCGAAGACCGAATACGGGCAGATTGCCGAGGTCCTTGACGGTGCTGTTACGGACGTACAAAAAAGGATACGCATCTATGAAGATGGGCAGCTCGAACCAATGCCCGGCCGTACTCCCGAAGAGACTCTTGAGATGCAGATCATGCAGGTCCTTGGAAAAGCCCGTGACCGTACTGGTGAGATTGCAGGCCGTCACCTTGGGCTTGGGAACAGTGCCGTGGTGATGGCGGTGAGTGGTGCAAGGGGCTCGATGCTGAACCTGACCCAGATGGCTGGGTGTGTCGGTCAGCAGTCTGTCCGTGGAGAGCGTATTATGCGTGGGTACGATGACCGGACGCTCCCCCATTTCAAGAAGGGGGACCGGGGATCAGATGCCCATGGATTTATTAAACACAGCTACAAGGGAGGGCTTAATGCAACGGAGTTCTTCTTCCACGCAATTGGTGGTCGTGAAGGGCTTGTGGACACGGCAGTCAGGACATCCCAGAGCGGGTACCTGCAGCGGCGTATGATCAACGCCTTACAGGACCTGAAGGTAGCATATGACGGGACGGTCAGGACGACCGGCGGTCGTATCATCCAGTTCACGTATGGTGAAGATGGGACCGACCCCATGAAAAGCTGCTTTGGTGACCCGGTGGACGTAAAAGGGATTGTAGAAAGTGTCCTGAAGGAGGAGGTATAAATGACTCCCGAACAGGAACAGGTCATTGATAACGAGACGCTTCCGGCTAAGACGAAGGAGCAGCTGAAAAAGTTCCTATCAGAGAAGAACATCAGTGACGACCAGTTTGAAGAAATTATTGAGCGGGTCAACTCTGAATACATGAGTACAAGGATCGAGGCGTGCGAGGCTGTTGGTGTCATTGCTGCACAATCTATCGGAGAACCCGGCACCCAGATGACGATGCGTACATTCCACTACGCGGGTGTCGCCGAGATCAACGTCACTCTCGGGCTCCCGAGACTGATAGAGATCATGGACGCAAGGAAAGAGCCGAGCACCCCTACGATGACCATCTATCTTGAGCCGGAATTCGGGGCAGACCGTGACCGTGCCCGTGAGGTAAGCTGGCAGATTGAAGCTGCGACCCTCCAGGAATTCGGGGACATCACGATTGACATGCAGGACATGCAGGTTGTAGTCCACTTGAATAGCGCGGTCTGTGAGAAACGAAAAATTCCGGTCAGCACGATTATCGAGACCGCACCACGAAAGATCCGGGAACGCCGCCATTACCGTGATTTTGAGCATGAGTCCGATGAAAAGGAAGGGGTCATTAATTTCATGCCAAAAAGTCGTGAGAGCTACCAGAACCTCTTCCAGCTTGCGGAACACGTACGGAAGGTGATTGTGCAGGGTATCGATGATATCGAACGAGTTGTCGTCCGTAAGGAGAGCGGGGAGTATATACTTTATACTGAAGGCTCAAACCTAAAGGATGTATTCGATGTTGAAGGTGTGGATACGAGGCGTACCCGCACCAACAACATCAATGAGATCTCACAGGTCCTCGGTATTGAGGCTGCCCGGAATGCGATTATTCATGAAGCCGTTTCCACGCTTAATGAGCAGGGTATCCTGGTTGACGTCCGGCACATTATGCTCGTCGCCGATATGATGTGTCTGGAAGGCGAGGTCAAGCAGATCGGAAGGCATGGAATTGCAGGCGAAAAGGAGAGCGTGCTCTCGCGTGCTGCATTTGAAGTTACTGTCAACCACCTGCTCGACGCAGCAGTGGCAAACGAAGTGGATGAATTATCCGGTGTCACGGAGAATGTGATTGTAGGCCAGCCGATACAGCTGGGGACCGGAGATGTAAAACTAATCGCGAAACCTATGAATTAGGAGAATTGCAATGGATTTTAATGCTTCATTAAGAAGGGCGATCAAGACTGGCGATGTCCTTCTCGGTCAGAATAAAACAGAAAAATGTATTGAGTCGGGAAAAGCGCAGATCGTGGTAGTGGCAGCGAATTGCCCTGTCCCGTTCCTGCAGTCCATAAAGGATAAAGAAAGTTTGTTTGTCCATACATTTGAAGGTTCAAGTGTTGCGCTTGGCAAGGCCTGTGGCAAACCGTTCATGGTCAGCGCTCTTGCGGTAATTGACCCCGGTGAGTCAGATATTCTTTCCCTTAAGAGGGCATAACAATGGTCGAAGTCAAACTGACAGAGGACTGCATCGGTCTGATCTCCCAGTTTGAACGCCTGACTGGTGCAGGGAGCCGTGACTGTATCATTGACGACCGGAACAACCGGATTATTTTTGTCATTAACCCTGGGGAAATGGGCCTTGCGATAGGCAAAAAAGGGGCCAGTATTAAAAAGGCATCCGAAGCCATGGGGAAAAAGATCGAAGTTGTAGAGTA
Source organism: Methanomicrobiales archaeon (assembly GCA_037134435.1). Lineage (GTDB taxonomy): Archaea > Halobacteriota > Methanomicrobia > Methanomicrobiales > Methanospirillaceae > CAIKOD01. Next base: position 4,933 of record JBAXMF010000034.1, read on the forward strand.
CTCCGCCGATGCGACACAGTTTTTGAAAAACTGTTTCCTCCCTGCACAGGTATCCTCTGTCGAATTCGAGGATGATGAAACAACAGGCGAACCGGTTGCACATATTGAAGTTAGGGATGAAGACCGTGGTATTGCAATCGGAAAGGAAGGGAAAAACATTTTCAAAGCGAAGAAACTCTCGCAACGACAGCATAATATTGGGGATGTCCAACTGGTTCCCCATGAGAACGAATAAACCCGTTCTTCAGCATCACATTTTTTGTATCATTTCCGTGAAAACGGAACCTTTTTCTCTTTCACTTCCGTGATCAGAAGATAATAGATGTTGGGTTCCGCCTGTGGCAGGTAACGTTACTGGTGGGTAGGCATAGATGCCCAGCCCAATTCCTCGAAATTCGTTTGACAATTGTACCAAAAAAAGCTGGAACACCGGGAAATCTCCTCGAAAAATTTAGAACTGTTTGAAAGAATAGCGGGCCTGGGGGGATTCGAACCCCCGACATCCGGGTTAGAAGCCCGGCGCTATGTCCAAGCTAAGCCACAAGCCCAAAATCTGGCTCTATAGTAATTGTCAGGCTCTTCCTATGTAACTATCGCCATCAGGCACAATGGTATCCTGTGGGTTACCACCAAGTGAGTGATAAAAAAAAAGGAACAAAAATCGTTGGACCCTATCCCGCGTGGTAACTGCAGCACTTTACCACCTCAACACGGAAAGGCGTGAACATGGTATCCTGGAGGACCGTTTTCACCGCAGAGTTGCAACAAAATTTAATTTTTACCCGTGCTGACATGCGCTCCCGTTCTTCATATACAATTCCCGGGGAGTAATCGATCAGCCGTTTCATCGTAATCATGATCCCGATGACATCTGCGACGATTCCCTGGTCCCCGGTAGTGAGGTCTTCCCTGTTTATTGATGTCAGGAAAATAGGCATACCGGGTTCAACACCGTTGAGTGTGATCACATTATGAGTACTATGAAGCTCCAGTGTCCGTGCCTTTCCCGACCTGAGGTCCTTGATGATATCAGGAGAAATTCCGGTTAATGCTGTGCATTCCATGTAAGTCACCCATACATTGGAAGGTTCTCTTTCTTTGGCATCGTTTCCTGTGATTGCACTTCTTCTGCAAGTTTAAGCATCGTGGCCTCAATTTCCTCCGCCTGTTCAAGCAGTGGTTTGACATCAAGATTAATGTCGTACATTTTGTTCAGGACTTCGATCGTCGATGCGGATGCCCGTGGGTCGGGTGCGTTAATTGTCTCACCGAGGAGACCATAGGCTGAAATCCCCCTGATCTTACACTCTGTAAGAAGGCTGCTCGCAATACCTGATATGCTCCCCATCGGAAGAATTATTGTGTTGTCCTGGATGCGTGGCAGGTCCTGCTCTGTGGTGGCTACACCAAATACACGTTTTTCTGTTTCATTCGTGATTATTCCGGCAATGGTGACAATTTCCTTGATGTTAAATGGCATCAGCCAGTCCATGATCCCATTTGAGACCTCGTAGCAGATCATCGGATGAATCGGAATATCAGCGACGATGACCACGAGTTTTTCTTTTTCGTATATCCGGACCGGGACATTAATGACACCTTTGTTCATCATGGCAAGCGGTGGGAAGAATTTGCTTGTCATACTGCCGATCTGTTGGAACTCTAGTTGATCAACCATGTACTGAAGGGCAATACTTCCCACAAGTCCGCTCCCGGGAAAGCCCATGAGGACCGAGACTCCTTCAGTGTTCAAAGGTTTTGAAATAATCTTTATATCGAAGCCAGCTTCTGGTGACATTAGATTAACATATACGACCTAACTAAAAAGTATTATGCAAGAGTACCCGGTGAAGAGGGGTTTTACCAAGAATTTATCGGCAACAATGGTCGAACAACTGGTGGAATGTTTCGGTGTAGAGCCAGAAAGTAAGGATGGGCATTATCAGATCAGGTACGGGGCATTAAAGGTCCTCGATACCACCCTTGGGGCAGAGGGGAAATCGGTTATTATCCGGACTGAGTCAGACCTCACGGTTTCTGATGAGACAATCCTTGATACGAACAGGCGGTTTCGAAAATACCTTGATGCGATAACAGGCTATTCGACCAAAGAAAGAGTTAAAAAGGGAAAAACGGTAGAATAATCTGCCGATACGTTTTTTTACGTGACCGCCTGTTATCTTCCAGGCCCGGGGGCTGATTCTCTTCACCCGTGTGTTACTATCGCCACGTAAGTCGCCGATTTGCTGGTGTGGGGGGCATTTCCAGAACATCTATACGGGGAAATTCCCTGAATAGCTATTGCCCTGTTGGAAACTCTACCGATTGCAGGATATCGAAAAGCCTTACTGTCTTCACCTGGCAACATTCATTTTTTATGGTAGCGGGCTGGTCCTTCCGGTATAGCAGGTAAATTTGAGATTTTAAACAGTTTTAAAATAGGAAATTTGATGGGTGTGGAAAAATTAGGGTGAAATAGTTTCATTCAATAACTATCGTTGGTTTAAATGGCAATGCAGCAGCTGCCTTTGCGTACATCCCGGGATCTGCCGGGACTACTGTTATTGGTATACCGAATTCCTTTTCGAGGAACAACTTCGCCCGGTTAAAAATATCCTCCTCATCCAGGTCTCCTTTGGAAAGTACCTCAACAATTTGGGGTGGAAGGCGGTGGATCAGGGTGGTGCATTGCTTTACGGCATCGGTGGCATCCTTGCCACGCATACGCATATTCTCATCCTTCATGATCTCCTTAATTACCTGGTTGCGGTCATTTGAGCGGGCAATTGTTCTGAATATCTCTTGTTTCCAGCTGGGCGCAATACAGAGTGTGAGCGAGGAGGGGGTTATCTGGATCAGTTTCATGATTGACTCGATATCTTCTACCGTCCGGAACAGCAACTCTTCTCCCAGCTCGATCATTGGATGCACACGGGAATCATCCACCTCCGGCCACGCGGCAAAGGAGGCCAGTCCCATTTCACCGGTTTCAGACCAGAGCTGCTCAGATGTGAACGGGATAATGGGGGCCATCAAACGGATCCACACGGAACAGAGTTCTTTTAATGAGGTATGACCCTTAGACCCGTCAGAAAGCCTACGGCGGTACCATTTCAGGTCCGCCTCCACACCAAAGAATGCTTCCTGTAAGGCCTGGCGTGTCTGGAATTTCATGAGAGATTCAGTTGTTCTCCCGATATGGTGCTGTAGTCTTGAGATCAACCACACGTCAAGTTCGCAATCCGCCCCTGTGGCCTGGGCAGATTCAATAATTGTGTTCCAGAATCGCTCAATCTGTTTTCTGGTTGAACTTACGAGTTCGTTTCTCCAGTCAAAATCCTGCCAGGGTTCAGCGCTTCCAACGAGGAACATCCTCACCGTGTCAGCACCGAACTCCTGGACTGCATCCTCGAGCAGGAAGACATTCCCTTTACTCGATGACATCTTTGCCCCGTTCAGGAGTCCCATGCCAAAGACAACCATTCCCTTTGGAAGGTATTGTTTTGGGAATATTGCGACATGGTGGAATATCTGGAATGTTAAGTGGTTGGAGATTAGGTCTTTTGCCGAGAACCGGTAGTTGTAGGGGTACCAGTAAAGAAATTCTTCTCTGAGTTTCCCGAGTTTCTCCCGTTCAGGGAGATTTGGAGATTCTTTTCCAAGGAAAATAAACTCGAAGACTTCAGGGGTGAGGACTTCGGGAGCAAATTCACGGATCAGGTGGGCAATAGTATAATAGGCCATGTAGATAGTCGAATCTGAGAGTGGCTCAATCAGCCATGCCGGGTCCCAAGGGAGGCGTGTGCCGAGACCAACACGCCGCGTACATGCCCAGTCTTTCAGCCAGTCAATGGTCCGTTCAAATTCAACCCTGACTTCTGGTGGGACGAGGGCCATATCGTTAAGGTGTCCGGATACCTGTGTTTTCCATTCCGGATCGCTGTACTGGAGGAACCACTGGTCGTGCAGGATCTTCACGTATACACGACTCCCGCAACGACAGACCACGTTACGGTTGTCAAACTCGTACATAACGGTGGACCCGTATTGTTCGATCATCAGGGCTGCCACATCGTCGCGGGCAATCCTGACCGGTTTACCGCCATATGCCTCAAAGAGTTTACCCGATGAGAATTCTGCGGCATAGACTTCCTGGGTCAGGGCATCCATCCTTGAGTCCAGTTGGTTTTGAATTCCTTCACGTTCTACCGCATCCTTTGCAGGGACCTGCCCGTACCCCGGTACGGTGATAAGGGGGACCGGCTGGATATCCAGGTATTTTCCCGTCTTTTGCAGGTCCCTCAATGCGATATAATCGAACGGTGCATGTGCCGGGACACTCATCACCGCCCCGCTTGCCATATCGGGGTCGACAAACTCTGCAGGAAGTATCGGCACTTCCCCGCATAACGGGTGAAAGACTTTCTGATCAATAAGGGAGGCCCCTGGAATCTGCTCAATAATCCGAACCGTGTGGTCCTGGAGGAGCATCTTATCTGCTGCCTCCTGGCTGATGATCCAGGTACGGCCGTCTACGTCAACCTTAACATACGTAACGGCAGGATTGACCCAGAGGTTTGTGACCCCGTAGATTGTTTCGGGCCGGAGTGTTGCAGTGGGAATGAGCGAGTCCCCGTACTGGAACATCACAAGGGTGAACTTCAGTACCTCTGCCTTGTCGCCTTCGAGGAGGTCATGGTCTCCTACCGGGTTCTCGCACTGAGGGCAATACCGGACCGGGTGGGCACCTTTTACGACATGGTTTGCGTCTCCAAGATGCTTCCATTGCCATTCAATAAATTTGCTGTAGGTGGGATCAACTGTGGTGAACCGTCGCCGCCAGTCAATGGAGAGCCCGCAACTCTTCATGACCCGCATGTACTCCTCTGAAAAATGGCGGACTATCTCAAGAGGATTGATAAATTGTGCCAGTACTTTGGGGGGCACCTTGTAAAGGTCACGGTACAGGTGAATTGCAGTCTCATCCCCCCGCGCTATCCGTTTGGAAATACCAATGACTGGTGCACCGGTGACGTGGAATGCCATCGGGTACAGCACTTCAAACCCTCGCATTCTCCAGAAACGTGCAATTACATCAGGGACGATGTAGGTCCTTCCGTGGCCAACGTGCATTGCCCCGCTTGGGTAGGGGTAGGCCACCGTAATGTAAAACTTCGGGCGGTCTGAAGGGTTCGCCTCAAATACCTGTTCCCATTTCTCTCCCGCTGTGGACTCGAACTGCTGCATGTTAAATTCGCTCACAATATCACCAAAAATTTATTAAAATTTTTCCGGTGTCTATACCCGGTTATACTGGTCTGAGTTTAATTACGTCTCCCTGGGTGTACCGTTTCAGCATCTCCTGTGCAATGGTACTATTCTTGCCAAGGTGGATCTCCCCTGTCTCATTTACTGTCGCCGTGAAAAGGTATTCTTTACCCGCGAATACGTCCACAATTTTGCCGGCCTGTTCGGGTGAAATGATAGCCAGCTGTTTTTTGTCGACACGGATTTTAATCCCGCCGCCAAGCTGGAGTTCCTCTTCTCCGGATACCTGTGCAGGCAGGGGCTTTTCAGCCTCGCCTCGTGGCCTGATATCGATTCCGATGCCCACCTTGTTTACAATTGCTGCAATATTTTTCCCACCTTTTCCGATCGCAGCCGGGACATCCTTGTCATCGATGTAGACAACAGCTTTTGTGTCTGAAAGCATCCGTACATCGACGGCACCATCGGTGTAACGTCCTATCTCCCGTTGTATCTCGCGTTCCGTGATCTTCCAGCCTGAGCCTTCATCCTCTTTTCCGGTTGTCGAAATTTTTAAGGGGGCTTCCACCGGTGCTGGCTGGACTGGTGCCGATATAACGATGGTCTCTCCCTCATATTTGAAGATCTCAAATGCCAGGTCCCCTGTTTCGCAGTTGCGGACCATCGTGACGGGGCGCAGGTGCATCTCACCGGCCATTCCTTCAGGCACTTTTATGGTAAATTCTACATCGTAGACCTTTAGGATCTCGCCCTTATCGACAAAGATAATGGTATTGACTATTTGTGGGAGAACCCCGAAATCAACCCTGTCAGAAAAACGCTGGAGTGCGTCGTGGGCGCCGATTGCGTGGACAACTCCGACCATGCCGATACCGGCAAGGCGCATATCAGCGAATACGCGGAAGTCCTCGTTCTTTCGGAGTTCATCAAATACTACATAATCCGGCCGGACCAGCATCAGTACATCTGCGGTGTTTTCCATGCTCCCTTCAAGCATGGTATACTGTGTAATATGGTCAGGTACCTGTAATTCTCGTGGTGCCTCCATCGTTTTTACAACAAAGCCATTATCCGCAAGATATGTTGCCACGCTCTGCGCAAGGGTTGTTTTTCCAGCACCAGGGGGCCCAGTAATTAACAAGCCTCTCTTTTCGCCGGTGATCCTGTTTTTGATCACGTTCGCTTTCTGGTAATTGTCAAGGATCATATCTACAATTGGCCGGACTGCCGTGATCTCCATACCATCACTAAACGGTCTCCGGGCGATTGCAATCCTCATCGAGCCAATCTGTACGACCGTAACCCCGCGCTTTTCCACCTCGATAAATCCGTCCGGGTCCCTCTTTGCCCGTTCAAGGATCTCCCGTGCAAGCGCTTTTAATTCATAATCCGTAGATGGCTGTTCGCGGATCCGGATGAGTTGCATCGCATTGATCGTTCCTTTTTTTGCGACGGGAGGCACGCGTTCCTTCAGGTACACCGCAATAGTATGCTCATCGAAGAACTGGTCAATCCCGAGTGGTGTAAAATCACCGATCTGTGGCTTTAAGTAAATAACATCCAGGCCTTTTGCCCTGGCTACTTCAGCCTGGACAATATCACTCGTGATGAACCGTGCCGAATGTTCTATTGCCACATTCCGGATGAGTGCATCTATCTCACCACCGCTGGCTAGCTTGACCTGCTCAAGGGTCGGTCGTACACCGACGAATTTTAGTTCAATTGTGCCTTCTTCAGATAGTTTGCAAAGCGCCTGAAGTTCTGTGAGGCCTGAAAATCCTATTTCTTTTCCCTGGTTTGCTTGTGCCTCAAGTTCCGCGATTACTGCTTCTGGTATAATTATTGTCGCGCCATTATATTCACCGGTTTTTATCATTGAGGTGATGCGACCATCTATGACGACACTAGTATCTGGTACTAATTTCAAAAAATATCACCGCTTATATATTTGATCATTGATCTTTATTAGCATATACCTTAGCGGGATCAAAGACCTGCCCTGATATCTCTTTTCCATCAAGTGTTCGGAAAAAGC
>JBAXMF010000035.1:0-12181 GCA_037134435.1 Methanomicrobiales archaeon
GTCCAACGGAGACTCTACCTGTTCCCGGAATATTTTGAAAATAAAGCAGTGCATCGGCTATTCGGAAAAGATATCAACGCTGAAGATTTCACCGATGACGTTATCGGTAGGACGCTTGATGCGATCAAGGAATATGGCCCGGAAAGGCTTTTCCAGGAGATAATAAGCCATGTTTTCATCAAGACCAAGTTAAATTACCACAGAATCCATCTTGATACCACCAACTTCAGTGTACACGGGGCCTATAACAAAACGTCCGATGAAGCAACGATCAACATCGTAAAAGGTTATCCGAAAGATGGCCGATGGGAACTTAACAGGTTCGGGATCGGTCTCATTGTAAATCAAATCGGTGTTCCATTGTTCATGCAACTTCTTTCAGGAAATGAAAACGATAAAGCAGTATTACCAGAAATGCTTGCCCGGTTCAGGAGCCAGGTACAGTTCTCAGAGCCGCTCTATTGCACTGCAGATTCCGCGTTCTATACCGAAAATACAATCAAAAAAATATCAGATGATGTGTTCTTTATCACCTTGATTCCAGGAACCGTAGGAGAACAGCAGGCGTTGCTCATTCAGGATCTGTCATTCGCTCCTACGTCAGATCCCCGGTATTCCTACTATGAGACCGAATCAACATATGGTGGGGTGTTTCAGAAACAGGTGGTCTTCCTATCGGAGGAGAAACGAAAGACTGATGAGAAAACTCTGGAGAAGAATCGCGTCAAAGAGGAACAGAAGATTCCCGGTGCACTCGGGCACCTAAATAACCTCGAATTTGCCTGCGAGAAGGATGCTATCAATGAAGCAAACCGTTGGATCAAAGTTCATCCACACTATAAATTCAAAACACTTGAAATTACTTCCAGAAAGAAACGAAAATCCGGCGCCCGGGGCCGGCCGAAAAAGGATGAGGAAATGGAGACTGTATTCTCTGTTTCAACCAGTATTAGTCTGAAGGAGACTGCCTGGATCGATGAACGGAATGCACTGGGCAGGTTCGTTCTTGTGACCAATGATCTCTCCATGTCAGCCGAGGATCTTTTGGCTCACTACAAAGATCAGTACGTTGTCGAGAGTGGTTTCAGGTTTATGAAAGACAAGAGCTTTGCAATATCTGACGTTTTCCTGAAGAAAAAGGGGCGCATCGAGGCACTGGCCATGATGATGGTCCTTATGCTGGCTGTCTACTCGCTGGGTGAGTACCAACTTCGGTCCCGGTTAGCAGAACTCAATGTCACCATCCTTAACCAACTAAGAAAACCGACGGGTAAGCCTTCCTTAAAATGGGTATTGTCATTTTTTGACGGTGTGATTGAATTCTACAGACACGATCCGGTAACAGATTCTATTCATTTCGAAGGGCTTCTCAACATGACTAAACGATGCTGGGATATCGTGGAGCTGTTCGGACCCGGATGTGAGAAGTACTACATGTAGGTATCGAATTTTCCTAGGATATTATTCTATTCGAGGCATATGCGGGGCATTAGTGGCCTACCAGAGGTAATTTCATCAAATAAATGGTTCGCTATTTCATGAGCCTTTCCACCTGACTTATGATTGGATTCTTTTGTTGTTTGTTGGGGAAAATTTATTCTGTATAAATCTTACTGCGGAATATGGGAATACGATTGTCAACCTGTATTAGGCTGGAACCCGGATGATAAAAACCCGGTGGTCGCCGGGAACTCATTACCGGATGTAGTGCACCAGGGGTTCATACTGCCGGCAGTTCAATCACGGTGGAAATTACGCACCCCTCTGTTTCGGTGGAGAAAAAACCTCCGGAGAGCTCACACTCTTTTATCATGAAACCGAGCCGTTCACCCGGAAAATCGATGCCTGATGTAGGGAATTCTGCACGAACGGTCACGAAGCCACGATTAGTCTCTTTCGTATTGCTGACCGTGATCTGCTGCCCCCCGATACCGGCCATGTCCTCGAGAATGCTTGCAATTAAGTCTTTTAACCGGTCCCTGTCTGCAACCACACTGAATGGATAATCTGCCGGGTCAAACGAGACTGGGGTATCCTCAAAAACAGGCACATAGACGAGCCGTTTCACAAGTGCCTGCCGGTACAGGGCTTCATCATCGGCAAGTGTAATGAGATCCTCATCGCTGCACGGGGACGAAACAAGCATTTCAATGCAATGGCCCACGAGGAGATCAAGTTCAAATTCTTCCCTCTCGATTGTCGGCCGAAAACCACGGAATAGGGTCATATAATCTGATAGAAGCCTCCCTGCACGTTTTAAGAGGTGGGGGTCGATGACCAGGTCAAGCTGGCCTGTCCTGTACACCGCTTCGAGTTTTGCCGTGATCTGCCCAGCTTTCAGAGCAAGGTGGACATCGCGCTGATTTCCCGCACGGTAGTCTTCGTTGAACCGGTGGAAATCATTAAGGATCGAATCGATGGCATCCAGGCAGACCAGACCGGAAAGGTTCCCGGCTTCCCCCGTCTCCTCGAGTTCTTCGAGAATATGGGCTGCACGGTAACATCTTCCTGCCATGATAGTGAAGGTCTCAGCCACGCGGTTCATCAGGTCATTTGCATACCGGGCAGTCTGTTTAGCCCACTCGGGATTGATCTCCTGAATCTCCGAAAGGAAATAGGTCTCCTTCTCCATATTGGCAAAGACTGCTTCAGCACTCGCAGAAGATATCAGGCGTCCGTGTCCCGGGCAGCAGATCCTGATGTCTTCGTTATCCAGGATCCAGTGAACTTTTTTCAGCGATGCCAGGAGTTCCTGCTGGCTCCAGCCACGAAGACCGGCTATCCCCGGACTCGCTGCGAACAAAAGGTCGCCGATGAAGAGCAGGCCTCCTACCCGGATACAGATGCTGTCACTGCTGTGGCCGGGGAGAGAATAGACCTCTATTCTGTCTTGTGGCCCGGAAACCACGACCTGGCGTTTCAGGACAAGGTGATCATCTATCTCCAGGTCACTCTCCTGGACACGGACACAGGGAGCAACAAGGGGGCATATATCAAAAAATTCAGTCTCCTCTTCGAGGTTCGGAGCGAACAGCTGCATTGGTACGTGCAAGGGACTGAGCCTGATCTGGAACAGTTCGGCCTGGGTAGTGGCGGTATCAGCAATCTCAAGACTTGCGGCCCCCGCGGCATGGGCAACAATAATAGGCCTCTCCGGGCCCTTAAAGAACGGGTGAGACTGTATCACCGCAAAATGGTCGACATGAGTATGTGTCAGGTAAACAAACACAGGCCTTGGATTTGCGGTTCTTACCCTCTCAATTTCAGTGGCAAGCAGGTCCATCTGTTCCATTAAACCACCGGGATCGATCAGGAGGATCTGTGACGGGGTGGAAATAATGTAAGAATTAGATGAGTTTGTATCTACTTTCCTGATATAGGGAAAGATTTCGGCATGTTCATAACCCGGGACCGGCTGCCAGTGCTGGTTTTCGAGCAGGTCACTTCCATGCGTCAAGCGCATCCTCTTCTGATGAGAATATCGTGAAAATTGTGGTGAACCCAGCAAGTTTCAGGATTTTATTCACTTCCTGGGCAAGAGAGCAGAGTCCGAACTTATCTTCCGGGCCCCTGAGTTTTTTTGCTGTTGAAAGAAGTACCCGCAGCCCGCCACTGCTAATATAGGTCACATTTGAGAAATTCAGGAGAATTTTGCGTTTTCCTTCTCCCATCAGGGTATTTAATTCCTTCTCCAGCTGCGGTGCGGCAGTCGTATCGATCCGGCCAAAGAGTGCAATGATGGCCACACCCTCCTTGTGGCTTGTGGTGGTGTCCATATGTCCCATCTCCTTACGTGAATATATTTGATCCGGTTACTTATAAGCACACCATAATGGTTCCAGGGAACGATCTTCCATTTTCTACAAAGGTCATAAATCAGGTCCGTTTACCATCCGTAATTGCTGCTTATCTCCTGATTTTTGTTTGTATACAACGACTCCAGAGAGAAACCACGACCCAATGGCAGCAGATTACCCGGCAGTACCGTGAGGTGTACTATTTGTGCATTTACTAACCACCTTTCCATGGACTCCTCCACTATGGCACTCCTGATGTTCGATGACCTGCTTGTCCTGGTTCAGATGATCTGTGTCATCGTCGTGGCCGCCTACCTCCTTACCCGGTGTCGCATCTTTACCGATGTGCTTGAGGGTCATCCCACCGTTAAAGCCCAGGTCCTGCTAACACTTGTTTTTGGTGCACTTTCGATATATGGGACCATGTCCGGGATCACGGTCCTCGGTGCCCCTGTCAACGTCCGTGACCTCGGGCCGATGGTTGCAGGTCTCACCTGTGGTCCTTTTGTCGGGCTTGGTGCCGGCCTTATCGGTGCAGCCTATCGCATGATGCTCGAAGGTTTTACCGTCTATGCATGTTCGCTTGCCACGGTACTCGCGGGGCTGTTCGGTGGCCTGGTCTGGCTTTTTAATAATAAAAAATTTCCCGGGATCCGCATTTCTGTTGAATTTGCTGTCATGATGGAGGGACTCCACATGCTCCTCGTGCTTATTATCGCCACCCCATTTGCCATGGCCCTTGCATTGGTATCCGCCGTGGCAGTTCCGATGATCATTGCCAATTCGTTAGGGATGTTCATCTTCTCATTTATTATCACAAATCTCCAGGAGGAGCGAAAGACCAGGGGAGAACGCGATAATTATCTACGTGATATCGAGCGGAAAAATACTGAACTTGCCATTGCCGCTGATATCCAGAAGAGTTTCCTGCCATCTGAAATTGAGCCACTCATCGGTTTTGATATTGAAGCAACGAGTATCCCTGCAAAAGAGGTGGGTGGCGATTTCTTTGACGTGATCCCGTTTGCCGTGATCCCTGCAAAAGACCATAAAACGGGTATTATGATTGCAGATGTCTCGGGAAAAGGGATCCCCGCAGCCCTGTTCATGGCATTATCACTGGTTATTATGAGGGTTAATTCACTCTGGCACCCGCATCCGGCAGATGTGCTCCGGGGCGCGAACGATATCATCTCCGAGGATTCAAAGACCGGGATGTTTGTTACACTCTTCTACGCGGTGATCGATTGTGAACTCCGCCAGGTTACCTATGCAAACGCGGGCCATAACCCCCCGATGGTCTACCGTGCCGGGACCGGGGTGATAGAGGAACTCGGGACAACGGGGGTTGCGCTTGGTATTATGGACCTGGCAACGTACACTGAACAGGTGTGTGTACTTTCCCCTGGTGATATTTTACTCCTTTATACTGACGGTATTACCGAGGCAGATAATGAAGCAGAAGAGATGTTTGGAGAAGAACGACTGCGTGAAGGGTTAGTACGGTACCATGCCCACCCGGCCCGTATGATAATGGACTCGGTCCTGGAAGATGTGCGGGCGTTTGCAGCAGGGTACCCCCAGTCAGATGATATTACACTGATGGTACTCAAGGCAGTGGAAGACAAATGAGAAATGTGATAAGGGTCTGAACCATGGTTCTGTTATGAAAGGCCGGATTGAGCTGACGATCCCCGCTGATATGTCAGGTCTGAAGGAAATCCTTGACGGGGTCGCGATACTGCTCGAGGAACAGGGGTTTCCATTCGAATTGATCAGCGATGTGCAGCTGGCGACAGACGAGGCGGTGACGAATGCAATCCTCCACGGCTATGATGGAAAAGAGGGAGAGGTGCGAGTTATCTCGGAGGCCGACGACCAGGAGGTCGTTGTCATTGTTGAGGATGGGGCCCCTGCCTTTGACCCGGTTACCTTCGTATCCCGGGACGTGTCGTTAGACGGGGATGACCGGCCGATAGGCGGCCTCGGCCTGATACTAATCAGGAGCGTCATGGACGAGGTCGGGTACCGCCACGAAGACGGAAAAAATATCTTTACGATGGTAAAGCGGCGGGGTAGTAACACCGCTCCGGAATAAGATAAGATTGCGATTCATGATTCCAGAGTATCAATATTTTCCGGTATTTCGTAATTTTTCCTAATCCCGCGTCACCCTTCAGACCCAGCAGGTACTTTTTTTTAGTGAATCAGGAAACCAATACCCACTGTTTACATTGGCCCATGACCGTTATGGGTGAAAACATGGCCGTTTACACGGTAAGATAATATTTTCTGCCCGGTACCCGGGGTATCCGGAACCTCGTCCTTAATGCAGGGGATTGATTACGATACGCAATACAGGAGAAACTTTTCCGGCCATGAGATTATTCATCATGTATCCCGGTTATACAACCGTCGGTATAGGTATGACGTCCTAGGTATTCGTGGGTCTTGACATGGTCCCGTGAACGTTCACATGACTTTTTTACGAGGTAGTTTCGTCCCCATACGAGGTCATTTCCTGAAATTTTAACTATTGCAGGTGCAGGGTTGTCTGACAGGTTGCTGGCGGCTTCCAGCAACTTCTGAATGGGATGTGGCGTCTTATGGGTTCGTTTCCATCTCTTACATTACCCCTCTTACAACCCATTTTCAACGTTAAAATACCCTTCCCGGACAGGTATATATATCATGGAATGTGATTACAGACTTGTCAGATAACAACAGAGTGATGCAATATGGCAGAAGAACCCAAACCAACGCTTATCCGGGAACGGCTCGATGTTTGCGAGCTCGACAGGGCGCGAATGTCGCTTTTGAACCCGGCTTTAATTAACCAGAAAAAGGAAGAGCGGACAACAGATGAGAATGCCAAGCCCATCCTTGAACTGATGATGCGGGAGGGCATGGAGACGGTCTGGGACCGGTTCGAGATGCAGCAGCCCCCCTGCAAATACTGTGAAGCCGGTACCTCCTGTTCACGGTGTACCATGGGCCCCTGCCGTATCATCCCGCCCCATCGTATTCGTGGGGTTTGCGGTGCTGATGCGGACCTGATAGTTTCCCGCAACCTGCTGGACATGATCGCGACGGGTGCGGCAGCTCACTCGGACCATGGTCGTGATATTGCCGAGACCTTGTATCTCCTCGGCACCGGAAAGGCAACGGATTATGCAATCACCGATCATGAAAAACTAGAGAGAATCTGCAAGGAATATTCTATCAAAACAGAAGGGAAGAAACCGGAGCAGCTTGCCGCTGAACTGGGCGGCGCCATGCTTGATGAGTATGGCATGAGGAAGAATACCCTCCAGTTCATCAACCGTGCCCCAAAAGCAACCCGGGAGATATGGAGCAACCTGGGTATTACCCCGAGGGGGATTGACCGTGAAGTGGTGGATTCGATGCACCGTGTGCAGATGGGTGTCGGTGCTGATTATGTCAATATGCTGCTCCAGGGATTGCGGACTTCGCTCTCGGATGGCTGGGGCGGATCGATGATCGGCACCGAGGTCTCGGATATCCTGTTTGGCACTCCCACGATCACCAGTTCGAAGATGAACCTGGCAGTGCTGAAAGAGGACCACGTGAACATCTCGGTGCACGGCCACAACCCGGTGCTCTCTGAAGTGATTGTACAAGCAGTTGAGGATCCTGAACTGAAAGCACTAGCGCTGAAGTACGGTGCAAAGGGAATCAACCTTGTGGGAATGTGCTGTACAGGAAATGAACTGCTCATGAGAAAGGGCATCCCAATGACAGGGAACCATCTCAACCAGGAACTGATCATCGCAACCGGTGCCCTTGAAGCGATGGTCGTGGACTACCAGTGCATCTTCCCCTCACTCCCCCGGACTGCCAGCTGTTACCATACCCTGATCATTTCCACGAGTTCGAAAGCCACGATACCGGGCTCGTACTTCTTTGACTTCCATACGGAGGACGCATATCTTACCGCAAAGGCGATTGTGCGGATGGCAGTGGAGAACTACAAGAACCGGAACCATCAGCGGGTCCTGATCCCCGGAGAGCCTATGCCGGTGATGGCGGGATTCTCCAACGAGGCGATCAAGAACGCACTCGGTGGCTCGTTTAAACCACTTATCGACCTGATCGCTGCCGGGAAGATCAGGGGGGCTGTAGGAATTGTCGGGTGTAACAACCCGCACGTGAAGCATGACTTCGGGCATGTGACGCTGGCAAAGGAACTGATCAGGAGAAATATTCTCTGTGTCGAGACAGGTTGTGCAGCTATCGCATCAGGAAAAGCAGGCCTTCTCCGCCCTGAAGCGGCTGCACTGGCAGGGAACGACCTCCGGGCGGTTTGTGAGTCCTTAAAGATCCCACCGGTGCTCCACATGGGCTCCTGCGTTGACAATTCCCGTATCCTCGTGCTCGCAGCGGAACTCGGCAACGCGCTCAACGTACCGATCCACAAACTGCCCATCGCCGGTGCGGCTCCCGAATGGTACTCGCAGAAGGCGGTCTCAATCGGGGCATACTTCGTCGCATCCGGTGTCTACACGGTGCTCGGTGTTATGCCTCACATAACGGGGAGCCCCGCTACTGTTTCGCTGCTTACCGAGGGGCTGAAAGGAGTAGTGAATGCAAGTTTCTCAGTTGAACCTGACCCGGTAAAGGCAGCAGTACTGATATCAGATCACATTGAACGGAAACGGATAGAGCTTGGGATCTGACCCGGCCCTGCTTATGCGGTATAAGAAATAATCCCACCAGATTTTTTCCACTTTTTTCTATCCAAGTAACTACAAGCAGGCTAATGAAAACACCAGATCCACCCGGAAGGGCCCTGGATATTTTTTAGAAATGCAAAAGAAAAGACCACTCCAAACCGGGGCCGCCAAAGCGGCGTTCTGGAACCCCGGGAACGTGAATAAACTTCGGGGGATGGCCAGTTTCGTCAATATTTCCATTAACCTGGGATTTCAGAGCAATTTTGTCTCTTTGTCAGGTCTTGGGACTTTGACTACAAGGACACGGAATACGTGCCTGCTTTCATTTACCCAGCGGTGAGGAATCCCTGCGGGGCTCTCGACGAGCATGTCTTTTTGTATGGTCTCCCGTTCATCGCCGATCTCAATATCTGCCCTGCCTTCCAGGACATAAAAGAATACGTCTACAGGTGTGACATGTTTCATCAGCGATTCTCCCGGGTGGAGCGTAATTACAACTGCAACAGCATTGGGTGAATCATATATTTTTCTGGCATCTACATTGTGCGGGTTCGGCCCCGACACGACCTGGCTTACATCAGTTATCTGCATTTTCCCTAAATCCTCCCTGGTTATTGAAACAGCCAGATATCAGGAATAATGATTAAAATAGTTTTCCTAATCACCTTCCATTCGCTCATTAAACCCGGTTTCGGCAAGTAGCTCGACTGTTGGGCCCATCCGCACAATACTACCGCCCCTGGCCAGTGCAACCCGGTCACATACATCCTGGACAAATTCCATGTTACACAGGACCCGGCATCCCGGATATTATTTCTTTGAGCCGGCGGCCCCGACAATCACTCCGATTGACTGGGCGAACTCAGGGATCATCTCGACCGGGATCCCGATGACCATCTCGTCATCGGCGATACCTGAGAATTTCCTTGATCCATCACACCCGAGTGAAAAATTGGGTTTACCTGACAGATATGGTAATGCGGCTGCATCTGAACAGACTGACTGGATACCTGCGCAGGAGCCAAGAACCCGCCCACCAAGCCTGAACAATGAACTCTGGGCAAGTTTCAGCATGGCCCATGGGCTTGCTATGATAATTACCACGTGGGGAGTGAACGGTGTTTTCTCAAGCGGGGCGTACATCGTGGCATACGTTTCTCCCGACTGCAGGTGAGGGATCCGGTCAATAGTCCGTTTACATGCGGCGGCGCTGTTGAACTTTCCAAGTTTGAAATAGAAATCCCCGGTTTTCAGTGTCGGGGTGATTTCCCGAAGGCCCAGGGCCCATGCACCGCCGTTACATTCATGTTTTGATACGGGCGAATAGAAAATACGTCCTTCTTTTCTGGCAAGGTTCACCATCATGCAATGCCGTATCGTCTTGTCGAGCTCTTCAATCCCGGGTGGGATGTCCTCCTTTGTCGCGGCGAATTTTACTGCAACCGGAGACCCTGTCAGTTTCAGGGCATTTTTCAGGATTTCAGAGGACTCAACGTAATTAATTGGCATTTTCAATTGAAAGTCAGTCATTAGTACCAGGCTCCTTGACCATTTCTATGGATCCTAACAACTCATATGCGCATAATTATAAAAAGAGTATCATTGTACTCACACGGATTGATCGGTATCGATTGTTTCCTGTCGCGGTTTTCTGGTATCACCAGTACAGTTACACGGGCACTGTCCACGGGCAGCTTTCTGACACCCTGCTATTTCAATTCCTTTTCCATTGACGAGTGCATCGGCAATTTTTTGCCGCACCTCCTGGAGGTCACGCCAGGCAGTCTTCCGTGAGACCCCGAGTTTTTGTGCAGCTTCTTCCTGCTCCAGCCCATCGAGATCAATAAGCCGGACCAGTTCAATTTCCTCGGGACTGAGTGAGATTACCGCCTGGTTTTCGTCCATGGAACACCTCGGCTGGAAACACCGTGATTCAGGACTCCCCGATATCATCCGGCGAACCCGGGGTCTCCCGCGGCGGTGACATACTTCCTCCGGAATTATATGGTTATCAGTCATGATGTTGTCCAGTCTGTGTATTGGAGGTGTGTTATCCCTAGTATGGTTTGCCAGTTGGTGAGATGAGGCTTTCTGACTGCCCAAAATTATTACAAGATAACCACGTGGCCCTTCGCGGATTCCTATTGCAGCACTTAATAATCCACGCAAAGCAAATAAGGGCCGGGATCCCTTCCCCGGGTCTGTCATAACCTTTTTCTCCCACAGATTCAAGGATAAAACCTGATAAGATAAAAGAGTGGGGTGGAGATTTATCATTCACGGTCCTTTCGGACATTTATTATTCCTACCCTGGTTTCCAGCCTTTTGTATACGATCTGAACTACCACCGGTGAGCGGTCCGGTGAAGGGAGTGAAGCCACGCGGGAAATATGTAAATCACCCCACGATAATCCGCCTATTCACCGTCCTTTTTACTTAAACGGTCATATGAGGAGATTAAATATTTTGAGCGTTCCGATAAGTTTCTCGTCTGTTCAGAGACATGTACCGGGTCTATTATTGCGTCGATCAGGATGTCAAAACTGATCTCGTTCATCCAGTCGGCCTTCTCAAACATACTATTGAAACAGATTCCAATCAATGCAGAATCCTTGTGGCGGGCAATCATACGTTTTGCATCACCTACGGTCACCGGAACGTTTGGCATTGCGAGCCCACCCATAATGACTTGCGCCCCGGGCATCAGCACCATGTGGTCCGATGAGATCTGCATCCCAACGCCTTCCACGAATATAATTTTTTTTGCCTGTTCTTCCTTAAAGTAAGGAACGAAAACCTGTTCAAGCCCGAGTCCACGGACGGCGAACGCCAGCAGTTCTATAAACGGGGTACAGGTACCGGGTA
The DNA here is from genome assembly GCA_037134435.1 of Methanomicrobiales archaeon. GTDB lineage: Archaea > Halobacteriota > Methanomicrobia > Methanomicrobiales > Methanospirillaceae > CAIKOD01. The sequence goes on from JBAXMF010000035.1 coordinate 11,357, forward strand.
CACCGTAATACACTACCTGGTCTCCTTTTCCAAATTTATTCGTTTCAAGGTATTGCCTGAAAGGGCGGAGTATTCCAGGTACTCCTTTATGAGGACTTTTATCACTCATCTTCGTCACACAAAAGAGGATCGCACTCGTTGGCACTTAATAATGATGGTTTCAAAATGAACCTGATAGTACAGCTAAACCAGTACCATATCAACACCGGTTTTCATAACAGGGCAATATTCAGCAAGGAATTTTTCAATGCCCGCGAGGTAAAATGGCAGGGCGTACAGGACGTATAACCGGAGAAACTACAAATACTCACGTGTTTTTTTCCAATACAGGTTAATTGGGAGTACGGTTGTGTATCCCCCCTATAATGTCAACCAACCGTTATTCGTGGCATATTGCTCGCGCTGTCTACACAACGTTGCAGGTCCCGGATATCGGAGTAGCCGGTAATGATACCAGTCCCACCCGAATTTTCAACGCAAGTGCAGAGTAGTCCCGGTATGGTAATGGATGAACGCAAGGGTGGTCACCTGGATGGTCGAGGCGCACGTATGAAAAAAAGATCATGGCACAGGGCAGGGAGACGGGTCTCTATAGCACTGGCATTTACGAAGGATCAGATCCGATTTACCAGGGATCGAAAAAGGATATTCTGTCCGGCAGTCTGAATGAAGAATGAAAGACCGGGCTCGCCTGAAAAATACTGGTCGGTAAAGGGTGTAACATTAGTCTGCCAGCACGGTGAGAGATGCCTGCACTGTCATGTATCCTGGCTAATAGCCACCAGGTAGACTTAGGTTTTTGCATTAATCACCCCAAAGGGGAGA
>JBAXMF010000036.1:0-12160 GCA_037134435.1 Methanomicrobiales archaeon
ATGGTACCGTGTTTTTTCGGATGTGATACCGGGTATTTGTTTCCTGAGAATCCATGGCGATTTCTGTAATAACTGCCATGTATTTTTAGATACCGGATATCTGCCTGGGAATGCGCGGGGTTAGGCCAGCTGTGAGAATATCACTCAATAACTAAGAGTTCCCTGGCTTACCCCTGAATACACGTAACCGCTGAAGTTTTCCGGATGCTACGTCTCCAGATAAATCTGCCATAGGTCCTGATTTGAATGACCTGGAAAGGCGGGAGCCCAGGTGCGCCCTTAAAAATAATCCGCCTGTTTCTGCATGCGCATGGTGGGCTGGTTACGTGTCCCCCGAAAAGATTTTGGCCATCTGCACCCCGAACGTTGCTTTGCGTTGGAATTCGACCCTCTCTGGGTATGATACGGTTACTGCAGACTCCTTGTCGCCGGAAAGAAAAAGAGTACCCTATTTGGAGTCCCTTGAAAAAAAGACAAAGAGGACAATTGGGACCAGGTAGAGCTCGGTAATGGGAATGGTCCCAAAGGACCCGTCCCACCCGTCAATGAGAAGGCCGGCAACGGCCGTCGCAGGGAAAATGAGCATGCGCAAGAAAAGATTCTTTATTGTTTTTTCGGAGATTTCCGGGAGAATGAGCTTCTGGTGATGCGAGGCGTGTCTCCAGAGTGTGGCCATCAGAAGTCCGGTACACAGGATATTTATATGGAATAATACCCCGTATGGCATGGGCATGTCTGAAAATGTCCAGAGAAGTGAAGTTAACGGGATAAATATGATTGAAAGGATGAAGCCGAAGGATACATAGACAAAAAAACGATCCAGGAGCCGTATACTTCGCATCATCTCGAAAAACAGGATGTAAAAGACTGCAAGAATGCCGAAGGTAAAAATAAAATTGCTCGATTCGGAAGAGATTTGATCTACATATGTGGCAATGAATGAAAAATCCTCTGCGTTGCTTACTGAAGGAAGCGGGATATTGTTCTTCACAATCAGGGTCATTACAAATGCAAAGACACCGTTCATCAGGATCTCAAACATGTCCTGTGGAATAGTTCCCTTGCAGCTGGTGCAGGAGCCGGAGTCCTCGTGTTTTTTAACCATTTCCGGACCTTCGCTGGTCATGATGACCCTCTCCGCTTGATTCTTTCCCTGTTCCAGGAATAGAGGGAGGTAAGCGCAAAGGCAAGGATCGTGATAAAATACACCCCTTGCGTATAGGGGAGGTCGAACGTCGAAAGCACGGCACCGAACATTGCAGTTACCGGGATATAGAGCATTTTTATCCTGTTACACCGCACCTGCCGGGAACTGATACCCGGTATACTGATTCCCGGCGCCCGGGAAATATGCCACCATTCGAGGAAAAGCAATACGCCGATAATCAGCATGTTAAGATTAAAAAGGAGTGGAAAGACGGATTTATCGGGGTAAATCACGTTAAGGTGGCTCGATATCGGGATGAAAATTACCATCATTAACGTAATGAGATGGAGGTACAAGTAGGACCGGTCAATTTTTTGCAACTGGTTGAAGATATGAAACAGGACTATCCAAAGCATGGCGATAATGATGAATGCGTTCAGAAAATTCAGTATATCGGGGAGTTGCACCAGCCCGAAATCATTCGCGGTTGCATTACCTATATAATCCACGTACGTCGGGGTCTTCACATTCCGGAATAACAAGAGAAGTGTGAAAACAAAAACGGCATTTGTCAGCCTGCCAACATTGACCTTTGTCACCGGTCCTTCTGAATGGGCTTGTGCCATTATGCGGTCCTCTGCAGGTTTTCCGGCTTAAACAAAGATACTACTCCCTCAACCGTATCGTAACCGACCTTGTGTTTCTACATTGATACACGGTGGATCGCCACAATTGACTTCCAACAAAATTTCAAAGCGAACGATATACCTCTTCTCTCTTCGTTTCCCGTGTCCACTTACTATATTGATATCATATCTTTATGTATATCTACCATTTGCGTAACTCATTTTCGAAAATGAACGCAGTTTTACCCTGAACAATTGGTATTTGTTCAACGTGTCCAGGATAAAAATAACTGCATGAGGCCAAAAGGTGATGCACCAGGGGCCATGAAAATATGAAAGGCCACATTTTTCGCTCGCTAGTCTTCCGGATTTACAATTTTCAGGACAAAAAATTGGATGGTCAGGCGTCAGTGCCCGCGCTGGACCCATCGGTTACGGCAACACAGGCGTTACCATTCTCCTCGTCAGGTGGCCACTGAAAATACCGGGGCCGTTTTCTTCTCCATCCGGACAACGCAACAGGTAGAGACTGGGCCCTCGTACGAAAAGAAAATTATCCCGGGCCGCTAGTCACCCGCGACACGTTAATCCCGAGACGGTTATATAATACGTCCACACCCGGCTTTGCCCCAAGGAAATTATTCATGAGGGTGTTCCCGTCCTCCATGTTGCCCTTTGCAAGGATCTCCTGCCTGAACTTCATACCTTGGCCCTGGTCCGTCATCCCGTCCTTCTTAAACTCATTGACGATGTTGAGGGCATATACCTTCGACCAGAGATACCCGTAGTACCCGGCATCGTAGCCACCCATGAAGTGCCCCATCGTGGCGGGCTGGTGGGTCCCCGCAAGGGGTTTCATCCCCTTGATCTCCTCGTATGTCCGGAACCAGACTTCCGTTGTGTTGACTGGTCCGTCGGCAGAATGGAACCTCATGTCCTCTAGTGCATAGGCAAGCTGACCACTGTAATAACTCCCGATCCCGACATCCCTGGCGGCGATGACGCGGGTCAGGAGATCAATTGGGATCTTCCGGGAAGTATTCGTATAGTGACCGGAGAGCGATTCCAGCACCTGCGGGTCCCAGACCCATTCTTCCAGGGTCTGCGAGGGGGTTTCAACGAAATCTTTCTCGACGTTCGTTCCTGAAAGGGTGCCGTAGGGCGCCCTGGTGAGGAGGTCGTGCATCGCGTGGCCCGTCTCGTGGAAAATCGTCTCCATTTCATATGGGGTCAGGAGGGAAGGGGTATCTCCGTTTGGGGCATGGAAATTCCCCATAATCGCCACCACGGGGACTGCATACGTGCCGTTCTTCATCCTTCCCTTCGTGAGGGTAGATTCGGCGAAATGCCCGTACTTCCCCTCCCGGGGATAGGGGTCGAGATACAGGTACCCTATTGTCGAATTGTCGGACTGAGTACTCACGCGGTAGAGCCGTACTTCCGGTGACCAGGCCGGTGCACCCTTCACCTCATCAAATCGGATCCCGAACAGGGACCCGTATGTGGAGAACAAACCCTGCAGGACTCCGTCCAGGGGGAAGTACTCCCTGACTTCATCTACATCGTAGGAATACTGGTCCTTCCGCTGTTTCTCCTGCAGGTACAGGATATCCCATGGGTCGACCACTGTTGCATTTGGATCGAGGCTTCTCCTGATAGCGAGAAGTCCGGCCAGCTCGGCACGGTTCTTCTCCACCAGGGGTCCTTTCATGGCAGAGAGGAATGCCATCACCGTGCTGGTATTCTCTGCCATCCTGCCATCAAGCTGGTAATCTGCCCATGTCCCGTACCCGAGTTCCCGGGCGATCTGCTCGCGAAGAACGATCGCTTCTTCCAGGAGGGCGATGTTCCGTTCAGCCTGGCGGTTCAGGTCGGTTGCATACATTTTCTTACGTGTCTCATTGTTCCCTGCATATGTCATCACTGCCAGGTAATCCGGGTATTTCATGGTAACAAGATAGGTACCCCGGGGTGTCTGGCTGAACGTGGCAATCGATGAGGTCGGGACACCACCCAGTTCTTCTGCCGTGAACTCAAGTGTGGTATTGTCGTTGTTCAAGTTGGCCGAAAATTGTGATTCGAGACCGCTCAGGTTTGCTTTCATTGCCCTGACCCGTGCAAGCTGGTCCTCGGGCAGTTTAAGCCCGTTGTGCTCAAAATCCCTGATTGTCACATTGTAGAGCCGCGATTCGTCCAAGGTCCGGGGGGTCTGCCCCTTCATAGCATCATACAGGTCACGGCGGGAATACGTGTTCGAAAAGAAGATGTTGGTTGCCTGGTCGGTCGCCATACCTTCTGCAGAGATTCCAGGGTCCGGGTAGACATACCCCATCAGAATCAGTGGCTGGACCGTATCCAGGTAATCGGTTGTCACGCGGTCGAACGCAAGGAGCGTATTGTCATACGTGCGTTGTCCCGGGGGGATGGCGGCAATCGCGTTGAGTGAGGCATTCGCCTGTTGTTCAGCCGCAGCGCCGGCACTGGTAATCTCACCCGGAGAATAATGAGCCTGGATTGGCCCTGCCCCCTTCGGGGTGACATTCACTTGAGTGACCGCCGGCGCGCTGTTCTGCAGGCATCCTGCCATCATAATGACGATAAAAATCAGGGCGACCGTACAGAAAGCAGAATACAGGCGAGTTATGGGAGATTTTTCAGACATAGAAAATCAGTTACTGTTCTCTTGTGGTGTTATTGAGAATAATCCCTTCCGTTTTGATATTAGTCACCTGGTTGTCCCGGGAGGGTGGCTGACCCGGGCCGGGGATGACCACCTTTCCGATATCCTGGCTGAACCCCGGGTCCCTATCAGGTTTTGTTCCTGATGAATGACCACTCCTGGAAATCTTTCGTGCTGGTGCTTAATTGCTGGGGGACACAACGGCTTCCTGCATCCCTGGCAGTCCGGTTCCGTTTAGTTTATGCATTTCGGCACTAACACTGAATAAAATTAGAATTCTTCCGGAGTGAACTGATGAAAAACGAGAACCAGAAAGCACGGGATGATTTTCTCTCCCATGCAGATGCAATCAGCGACGATATCCTGGCCGATACGAGGGAGATGCTTGGGAGCATGCCGTTTATCCTGCCGGTCCTACGGGAAAGGCCTGCATATTTCGCCCTGTCTTCACTTGCAGATGAGATGGTCTGCCGACCAAAGCACCTGTCCCCGAAGATCGCTGAACTGGTTGCACTGGCTGCAGCCGCAGGTACCGGCGCAGAATTCTGCATGAAAGTACATATCCATGCCGCGGCAAAAGAGGGGGCCAGCCGGGATGAGATTTATGATACGATCATGATCGCTGCACTTGTCGGGAAGACCCGGGTCCTGGCGTCCGCACTCCGCGAGCTGTGCGACGCATACCCCCTCGATACAACAGGGTCGCAGGTACCCCGATGAAACCCGTTGTCATTCGTGCAGGGAATTTCTGGGACGGTATTTCCAGAAAACCTCACGGGCCACGGGAGGTCCTGGTGCTAGGAGAGACCATCGCTGAGATTGGAACAACTGTCAGCGAGCCTGAAGGGGCGGAGATTATCGATCTGCCCGGTCATACGGTTACGCCCGGGTTCATCGACTGCCATGTCCACCTCACCCTCAGGCCGGAGCTGCTCGGCAGTTTCTGGAGTTATTCCCCCTCCTACAAAGCCCTCCTCGGTGCAGAGGCGCTCAGAACTCTCCTGATGAATGGTTTCACCACGGTGCGGGACTGCGGGGATATGGACCTCCACGGGTTTACGGTCCGCGACCTTAAACTGGCGTGTGAACGTGGTATCATACCCGGCTCCCGGCTGGTCTGCTCAGGTCACATGATCTCTTCCCGCGGTGGTCACATGAATGCGATGCTCTCCCTTGCCCCTGATAATCATCCGTGGGAGAATTGCCTTGCTGACGGGCCGGATGAGATCCGCAAAGTGGTACGGAACGAGATTAAACACGGGGCAGAGTGGGTGAAATACGCGGCTTCGGGGGGCTTCTCCACCGCAGGCGATGATCCCCTGCAGGTCACCTATACCCAGGAGGAGATGAATGCGCTTGTTGCAGCGGCAGGGGATTTCAACCGTCCTGTGGCAGCACATGTTTTCGGGGACGAGGCCACCAGGAGGTCGGTCCAGGCCGGGGTGAGATCAGTTGAACATGGGAGTATGGCATCGACTGCGACCCTTCGCCTTATGGGGGAGAAGGGCGTGTATATCGTTCCCACCCAGATCATGGCGACACGACCGGCCCGGTTGGCAGATGATGATGCCTTCTGGCAGGCACTTAACACCCCTGCACATATGCGGATAAAAGTACGGAAATACCGCGACAGTCTCCTTGACGGTGCGAGGAACATTGCATTGAGTACGGTGAAGATCGCGTTCGGGACCGACTTAGGGATCTTCTCGTACGGCACAAACGGGGCATGTGAGTTTTATGAGATGGTTACGAACGGGATTACACCCGAACGGGCGTTACGGGCAGCAACGAGTGTGGCAGCAGAACTCCTGCAGCGGGACGATATCGGTGTTCTTGCCCCCGGACGCAATGCGGATATAATCGCCATGCCGGCCAACCCCTTCAAAGATATTAAGGCCACGGAACGAGTGGATTTTGTGATGAAGGGCGGGACTGTCACCAGGAGAACTGGCGGTTCCGTGCAACAGCATGCCGTGTGAGAAGAGAATGACCACCTAAAAAAAGACCGGGCTGCTCTGCTGGTTGCAAAAGACCCAAAAAATGCAATTCCTAAGTGGAAAAGAGGCGTTTACGGAATCCAGAAAAAGGATAACGAGCAAATGAGGGCGAATTAATGGTTTAATCAGGATAAAATCGCTATAAATGGCCCTGTTTGGTATCAGAGAAGAAAGGGGGTCAATGCGGGCGATTTAAACGAACAGGAGCGGGTCAGGTCAGGTGTCGTGCAATAATGCTACCCCTTAATGGAGATTGCGTCGATAATTCGGGCATATATTGGTTGTTTTATCAGATTTCTGGGAAACCCGGTGAGGCCCGGGGAAAATATAAGACCTTGTCCATTGGTTTCGAAACAATTGCATAGTACCCGAAATCCCAAGGGTAAATAATATGGAGCATCATTTCTGTCCCATTATCAGAAGATGCCTAAAATAACGGTTATCATTTCGGTTTGGTAAATCGTGTCAGTGAACCGGGATGCAACGGAGAGGAACAGTCCCGACAGTTATCACGAAGCTTCATACGATCCTTCCCTATGAACAGAACCATTTTATTGTGGCAGGAGTAGAATCGCGAATCAATGGTGAAACACAACTTCCCATTTTGAAATGGTGATAAAATCTTCCCTGCTTAATAATTTGATGCCCCCTGGCACCATTATGACGGAGTAAACGGTGCTGATCATTAGTCTTAATACCTGCATAACACCAGGTATTTTATGGAGATAAACGAATGAAACGGCCAGCGCTTTTGATTATCGATATGCAGAATGATTTTGTCCGGGCGGGCGCACCCATGCAGATGCCTGGGGCTGAACGCATCATCGCCAATGTAAAGGAGGTGCTGGAGGTGTTCCGTCATCAGGGACATCCCGTGTTCCATGTGGTACGGATCCACCGGAGCGATGGTTCCGATGTGGAGGTATTCCGGCGTGAAATTTTTAACAATATCCCCTTTGCCGTCGAGGGGACATTCGGATCAGCGATTATTGACGAACTCATGCCGGGGCAGGGTGAGTATATTATCCGGAAAAACCGCATGAGCGCCTTTATGAACACCGATCTCGACCTGCTGTTACGGTCGCTCGGGATTGATACTGTCGTTGTCACCGGTATCCAGACACCGAACTGCATCAGGACCACCGTTTTCGATGCGGCTGCGTTCGGGTACCAGTCCGTCCTGGTTGAGGATGCAGTAGCTGCCCGGAATTCCGCGATCCACCAGGCGAACCTCTTTGATATGGCAAACATCGGGACTGTTATCGTTAAGAAGGACACTATCGGGGACCTGATCCGATGTTGATGGAGGATTTTTAATAATGCCTGCGGAGTAACGTCGATGCACGTTGTCACTGGAGGTATGAGGCCCTCTTTATGAGAAATAAGTGAAATAATCCCCTCATTTCCCTATTCGGTGAATAGAATACGGTCCAGGTGTTGTTTTTCTAGTCGTTGACCTGGTCTCGCACAAAGTTACTTACGTGACTGGGAGATATACAATTCAAAGGACGTTTTGGTGGGTAATAATGGGTATCGTATCCGGATATGGGTTATTTCTCGTATGTCTCCTTGTGGCACTGGTCGTGTATCCAGGGAATTCTTTCGCTGCGGATATCAATGAAAAAATCGGGAACCGGGTCGACCTGAAAGGTACAGCCGTCAGCGCAGATTCAATCTACCTGTTCGTGACAGGTCCCGGTCTGCCTTCAAACGGGGTACGGCTTGATACTATGCAAGTCCCGGTAGTCAATGGTGATCCCGGGAGTTTCACGGTTACCGATGTGAGTAATGACCGGTGGGCATACTCATGGAACACGGCAAGACAAGGTTTTTCGCTGAAAGAAGGGATCTATAACGTGTATGCCGCAAAAAAACCGTTAGGGAAATCCGGCGTCAATAATGCGGTCTATGGCACAATCAGCGTGTCTCTTACGAACAGTGGCGGGCCGTATACCTCATCAGGCACCGTCGTTTTCAATACAACGCCGGTGGAATCGGAAATTTTCATCGACGGGCAGTCCGTTGGCAACACCCCCCAGACCCGTGGCCTTCCCGAAGGGGACCACGAAATACGGTTTGAGCACCCGGGGTACCGGACTGTGATCGAACAGGTCTCGATTACCCCGGGTTCATTTGAATCAGTCCAGAGGACCCTTGTCCCTGAACAGACGATGGTAGTTACAACTCTCGTAACCCCGGGCCTTCTTACACCCGTCCCCACGACTACACCTGCAACCCCGACGAGTCCAGCGGCGACGAAAAAGGCCCCGGTACCAATACCCTTGATTGTCATATCGGTGTCTGTTGCCCTGCTTGCCATGGGATTAAAAAAGAAGGCCGATCCATAAACCCGTCTTTTAAAAAAATCGTTTACCCTGGCACTTTATGGGATATTGTGGGAATTCTCATTTAGGGGGTGGTCCGTTACTTTTTTTACGGGCGTTCCGCCGGGCCCGCAATGCCTCATCGTACATAATAACGAGTGACAGGCTGATCAGGTTCAGTGTGGTCGCTGTATACCAGAGAAATGATTCAAATGTAGTAAGCCTGGCAATCCAGCCTGACCAGAGCGTGATACAGATAATTGAAAATGAGAGCAGGGTATCAAACGCAAGAAATGCCCCTGGTGCGTGAAAGTACCTGCCAACCTGCGCGATAGTGCAGTATTCGATCGCGTTGGGTCGTCCAAAAATGTCGAGACCTGCCCTGGCCACGTTCAATGACAGGTCGAGTGCCGCCCAGGCAATAATCAGCCATCCAAGCAGGACCAGGGCCTGCTCCCCCTCAATACCGCTCCTGATGGCAAGAGACCCGAATAGAAATTTGTAGATACAAAATGGTATACCGATGGTACAGCTTAGAAATAATGGTGACTGAAAGAACCGCAATATACTGTCATCAGGTGCCGGATGGGATGAGCTACCTGGTTCTGTCGGTGTCATTGTTACCTATACGGTTGATTGGGTTCAATAATGAATGACTCGCTGGTATCCCCGGTGATACCCCGGGCACGATGATGCCCTGCCCTTTGTTGGATGATTTACTGCTATGAACCAAATTTTAGGTTTTGTCCTCCAAATAAACTAATACAACCATATCGAACAGTTATACATGCGCCCACACGTGACCGTCAATATTGCCATGAGTGCAGACGGGAAACTCTCGACAAAAGAGCGGCGGCAGGTAAAGATCTCCGGGAATGCAGATTTCATACGGGTAGATGAGCTGAAGGCTGGGAGTGATGCGGTCATGGTCGGTATTGGTACCGTTATTGCAGATGACCCGTCACTGACAGTCAAATCGGAAAAACTTAAACGGGCAAGAGTTTCCCGGGGGCTCGATGAACACCCCATCCGTGTGGTAGTGGATAGCAGGGGACGTACTCCTGTTAACGCAGCGGTCCTGTGTAAGGGGCCCGGGACAAGGGTGATCGGGTGTGCAGAAGCAATTGATCCCAGTGTCCGTTCGTCCCTGGACTTACATGCAACGGTGATTATTGCAGGAAAGGAAGAGGTAGACCTCGAAGGATTACTTTGCCAGCTGTACGACATGGGTGTCCGGCACCTCATGGTTGAAGGAGGTGGGACCCTGCTCTGGTCGATGTTCGAGCGTGGGCTCGTGGACGAGATGTTCCAGTATATCGGGAACATGGTTATCGGCGGCAGGGATTCTCCGACTCCCGCTGATGGCGAGGGATTTTGCATCAACAATCCATTTGTGAGAATGGATCTTCTCGAATGCGTCCGGATTGATGAAGGGGTACTGCTTCACTGGCGTATGAGACTGCCTACCCCGGCCCCTTAAATTTCCCGGACAGAAAAATGGGTCCCTTGAGGCTCCCTGGAAATTAAAAAGGCTGTTGCCAGGCATATCCTCGTACTCCGGTTTCAGGGGCCGCTCACGCGAGAATTAAAAATATCCCGGTGTAACATATGGAACTGGCCCTCATTATTCTCCTGGCAGTGTTTTTGTTAATCGCAGTCCGCCAGGTAGGGCGGTTCCGGTTCCGTATCTGGCAGGTAATGTGTGCTGGTGCGGTAGCCGTTCTTATTACCGGACAGATATCACTGCCTGATGCGGCCCGTTCTGTCAATATCGACGTAATGGTTTTCTTGTTCGGGATGTTTATTGTCGGCGAGGCCCTTGCAGAGAGTGGCTACCTGTTTACCATTTCCCAATGCCTGGTATCACACTGCAAAAACTCCTGGCAGTTCATTTCCCTTTTTATTTTCTCGATGGCGTTTCTCTCGGCGTTCCTCATGAATGATACCATTGCGATCATCGGTACGCCGCTCGCCCTGTACCTGGGTCGTCGTTTGGGATTGAGTATTAAAATGCTCCTGCTTTCTCTTTGTTTTGCGATCACTACCGGGAGCGTGCTGAGCCCGATTGGTAACCCCCAGAACCTTCTGATCGCGACAGAAGGTGGGTATACAAATCCATTCTGGACATTTTTGCTGTACTTGGGCGTCCCAACGATCCTATCACTGGTGATACTGGTCCTCTTTATCAGGTTATTCTACCCGCAGGATCCCATGGAAAATTTTTGTATAACTGAAGACGTGCAACCGGTGGATCCGGAGCTTACCCGGATCCTTAAAATATCTATTTCCCTTATCGCAGCCTGTATTATTCTCCAGATCGTGCTCACCCTGCACCCTTTCGGTGTAGTATATACAGTACCATTGCCTGTGATTGCTGTAGCAGGAGCCGCGCCTGTTATTCTGTTATCCCGTAAACGAGTGGAAATAATCCGAAAAATCGACTGGCCTACCCTGGTTTTCTTTATATCCATGTTTGTCCTAATGGCTGCGGTGTTTACAACAGGTTTTTTCCAGGTTGCCGTTCCGGCAGCAGCCGCATCGTCGGTGTTTCTCATGTATTCAACAAGCCTGTTGATCAGCCAGTTTATTTCCAATGTACCGTTTGTTGCCCTCTTTAACCCCCTGCTCCAGCAGGCCGGGATGTCTGTGAATGTGACGATGGCTCTTGTTGCCGGGAGTACACTCGCCGGGAACCTGACAATCCTCGGTGCCGCAAGTAATGTAATTGTAATCCAGAATGCGGAACGGCAGGGTGAGACAATTACCTTCATGGAATTCATCAGGTTCGGTATCCCCTTTACCATTATTTCTGGCGTGATATTTGTGGTCTGGCTCACGTTTATCTGACTGCCCGGACAACCCGGGCCTGGTGCAAAAGATAGCCCGGCATAAAAGAACCCAAAGACCGAAAAGATGGTGCATTTTAAATAAGCGGGATGTTTTAGTTCTACCATATGCCAGGGGAACAAAAGAAAAAAGCTGAACTGAAGATTTCAGGGATGCACTGCGCGACGTGTGCAATTAATATCGAAGAGTCCCTGTCAAAGGTGGAAAGTGTTTCAAATGCCCAGGTGAACTTTGGGACCGATACGGCGCATCTTGAGTTTGACCCCGCCAAAGTCTCGATCAAAGACCTTGAAAAGGCGGTGACAGATGCCGGGTATGAAGTAGTGAACCGGGAGGCGGTTATCAAGGTTGGGGGGATGGTCTGCGCCACCTGTGTCCAGACTATCGAAGCGGCATTACGGGCACTTCCGGGTGTGGCGTCGGCAACGGTGAACCTTGGTACTGAAAAGGCGTACTTGATCTATAACCCGTCAGTAACCGGGGTGCCCGAAATGAAATTCGCCATCGAGGATGCGGGTTACCAGTACCTTGGCCTGGCC
>JBAXMF010000037.1:0-12103 GCA_037134435.1 Methanomicrobiales archaeon
CCAGGGAGGGGGAATGTGTTCCCCTCCCCTGGCATCCAATTGTCTAGTTACCCACAAAGTTTAGCGATGAGCCGCATTTTTGTCTCGTGTCCAATCACTCGTATCATTAATTTTTCCATTTGAATTTGTTTACACGAGACCGACAACTGCATGGTGGAGAATGTCCAGTGTTCTTCTTAATGCCCGGCCTGCATCACGCAGGTGGTGATAGATCTCCCTCTTTTTCAAGGCGTCCATCGGGTTATCTGTCCTGAACAATTCCGCCATTCCTGCAACATATAGGGTCTCAATCTCGTGGTCTGCGTCACTGGCTTTCCTGATAAGGTCTTCAATCTGGTTCTTATTGGTGTTCATGATCTTTACTCCTTTCACCGTGAAGCTGCAACCCCTGAGCAGGGCTTCTGCCATGGCGAGTATTGTTTTGTCAGCACCGACGCCGAAGGTATACATCTCGATGGCTGTCTCTTTTGAAAAGTTCAGGAGGTAATCCATCTGCCGGGAAAGGTCATAGATGTCCTGCCGGTCAAACGGGGTGGAGAATGAATTGATCAGTTTATCTTCCATTCGGTGACGCATGGCATCAACTTCTTCTTCAATCTGCACCATGTGAACAGGATCTGACAGGGGGCTGGAATTGAGCCAGATGACAAGAGTTTCTACACCGGTAAGGGTTTTATCTGCCTGCTCTGCAAGCATCTCTTCAAAGTTATATTCCCGTGGAAAAATTAAGTTGAAAATATTTGGCTTTGTCTTTTTTTCAGATTCTGAATTTTTTTCACTCATATTCGTTCATACTCCGGTGAATGGGGTCATAACTGTATACATCGTGGCGGCGGCGAGGGTTGTTATGGGGATTGTTACCAGCATTGCAATGAGAATATCCTTTCCTACCGACCATTTAACTCTTCGTGCATTCTCTGCAGCCCCGACTCCGAGTACCGAAGAGGTGATGACCTGTGTTGAAGAGACGGGGGCCCCGGCAATCGTGGAAATCGCTATCGCGACACCCGAAGAAAACTGTGAATCAAAGGAATGGATCGGTTCAATTTTAAATAACCGGTTGCCGAGCGTATGCATAACCCGCCATCCCCCACCGATTATCCCTGCACTCATCAGTACTGCACAGGCAGCGCGGGCCCATAACGGCACATCGAGGGTAGAAGACTGCCCGGCGGCGAACAGCACCAGGGCGATGATCCCAAGCTGTTTCTGTGTGTCATTAGCCCCGTTGAAAAAACCCATTGAAGCCGCTGCTACCCAGTTAAGGCGTACAATGCTTGAATTGATATGCCGTTTTGCATTCCTGAGCAGCAGCATGGTGACCTTGTGCAGTATAAAACTGCCGGCAACCCCGATAATGATAGAGAGAATGAAAAATACGAGGATTTTTACGATCCCTTCAAGCTGGTGAGACGGCCCGGCAAGGCCACCGATGCCCCATAAAACCCCGCCAATTCCTGATGATGCAATGCCAGCACCGATCAAGCCTCCTATTAACGCGTGGGTTGAGGAAGACGGAAGGCCGAACCACCAGGTGATGAGGTTCCAACCGATTGCGACGGTTATTGCGACAAACATTATCCATACGGTTGCAGCCCCTGAACTGGTGGTGATCAGTCCTGACAGGGTAAATGCCACGGCACTTCCACCAAGGATTGCACCCAGGAATGATACGAATGCAATTAAAATAACCCCCTGCTTCGGGGTTGCGGAACGGGAGGCAATAAGGGTTGCTGCAAGAGAACTTGCGTCCTGAAACCCATTGGTAAAGGTGAATATCAACGCGAGTATTACCGTTACGACCGCAATTTCAAGCATGGTCCTCCGTTTGGATCCAGCCCGCCACCGGGGTGCTGGCAACCCGACATCCGGGTCCGGCCTTGTTCAAATTCCGATGTCTTACAGGATTCCATAAGGTCTCCCGGGTATATTAGCCCTTCCGGGTACACTCCCGCAGTACCTGGGGCGAATCTATGGTTTTTGACACCATGGTTTCACTTACTATCCTTGTGTTACCTGTGTAAGCGACCCTAACCCTTGTGTGTTTAGTGAGGTTGAAATACCTGACAATCACAGTATAATAATCAAAATTTTTGATTTCCCCGGTGACTTTTCCTTATGGCAGATATTCTTTGTCCGAACTGTAAATCAAAGGATACAGAGTTTGACGACCTTGTCACCACCGAAACCGGGCAGATGATAGCGAAGTGTCATTGTAATGCCTGCTCCCACAAATGGGACTCACCGTTTGGGTTGTAATCCCCGGCATCAATTTTCTGTTACACCCAACAGCTTTGACCCAGGGCCTCAAGCGTAATTGGCATATGGGACGGGAGCCCCGGACTTCGGGGTCCACTGAAAAAAAGAAGACCTGAAGAATTATCCGGGGCGTCACCCGGTACGGTTTTGGCTAATCCAGTTGAACTCGACCCCTTTATCCGGTTGCGATGTGAACTGGCCAATCATCGCCCAGCCAATTTTCCCACCCACAGTTTTTATGCCCCATATATCGTAGGACGCCACTGCACGGTCACCGGCATCATTTACCATCAGCCGGTTACTCGTACCATCATAGGTCTCGGCCTGCCTGATAAAGCCGCGTTTCAGTTCTTCCGGATTGGCATCCGGGACAAGGGCCTTCACAGATGCAATCACCCAGATACCGTCGTAGAGAGCCAGTGGTTCAGCATCAGGTTCACGCCCGGTCTTTTCACGAATTGCCGCTGACACCCGGGTGGCATCACTACCCGGCCGGAAGACCCCCCACATCGTACCTGAAAATTGGGTGTCAGCCGCGAACCGGGCAGCAGCCGTATCTCCGGTAAGCCCGGGGAGGAGGAGGTTCCCATCACACCCAAACCACCTGATCCGGCTGAGGTTCGGCATCTCCCCCGCCGCATTCATGATGGCAGGCACTTCGTTGAAGGTAATCGCATAAATGCCGGAATTCTCTACGCCATACTGCGCGATAACTGCCCCCGCCTGTATATCGAGATCTGATACCGTTGTATTGAAACTGGCCGTTCCTGGTGCATAACTGACCCCTGGGGTCATTATCCCGCCATTTCTTGAAAAGGCACCGGACACCGCATTTTTAAGGCCTCTGCCCCAGATATCATCCCGCCATAGTGGGATTATTGTGTTTACGTTCTCATGGGTAAGGTAGGAGCTCATCGCCTTCGCCTGGCTGGTATCATCAGAAATAAGCCTGTAAATTGAATCATTCGCAATCGCAAGGTCCGGCGAAGTACTTCCCGTTGCAATGACCAGCATCCCGTTCTTATCAGTAAAGGGTTTTAACTCTGCCAGTTCTGCACTGCTAAAATAACCAATAATGATATTTCCGCCATTTGAATGGATCTCTTCGGCGAGCTGGCGCGTGGTTTTTCGGTCACCATTCGTATTGCTGATATTCACTTGAACGCGGTAAGGTGCCCCGATGGACTCATAATAACGGTTGATATCCGTTTCCGCCAGTTTCAGTCCGACGGCCCCGGTCTCTCCATATGACTTCGTGTCACCGGTGAGGGGTACGAGGGCCGGGATTGTAATGACCTGCATGGTTACTGGTGCCGGGATGTCCTTCACCGGCGGGGGGGCAGGGCTGGTGCATCCGGAAATGAGTGCGCATATCATTACCAGGAATATCATGGTAAATAAAATCCGTAATCGCATACTAGGCACTGTGAGAAAAAATCAGATAAACGTTGTGATGGGGTGTCCGGGATTACACCGTTCCAATAAACCGGGTCAGGTGTTGTCTATACCCGCGGGATCCGTAACAACCGGCTGTAAATTTACCCGGGGTCCCGCCCTGGCAAGCCGCTACTGCTTTGGTCCATTATCCCCGCGGGTTGCGTCATTGGTTTCCTCCTTGAAAAAATCGACCCATGCCTGCCGCGCCTCTTTCTGGATCACGGTTGCCTTGAGGTACTGGTAGAGCGCATAAATGACCAGGAGGTATGCAAACGTCCGAATAATAATTAATGGCAGGGTAAGCGGGACCTTCAGCCCGGCCAGTGTCGCTGCATGTGATACGCCGAAAAGGCCAAACGCAATCCCTACATAGAGGGGAAGTTTCTCTCCGCTCTTTTTAAAGAGCAGGTAACCAAGCACCACGATGATGATACAAAGGGCAAGGTTGATAAAAATAATAGGGTCCCATTCTATTGCCATAGCCTGATCACCATTGAAATAATCTATCTGTATATAGTCGCAATTTGTTATTAATCCGAAGGTTGGGAGAATTACTGAGTATCACAAATTCGCAACCGGGAATCCTTTTTTGGGTAAACAGGATAACACAATGTATTGCGGGGTATGGAATGGAAAGTACGAAAATTGAAAACGTTGATAGTGTTGCCATGATGAAACGGATCGATTCCGATACTGCTGGAGTGCTCGAAAAAACACTGAACGATCTCGTGGCAACGGGATCGAAATTGATTCTATGTGATTTCTCGGCAACCACCTACATCAGTAGTGCAGGTCTCCGGGTATTGCTATCCGTGACAAAAACACTTCTCCGCACAAAAGGGAAGGTCGCTCTTTGTTCCCTTCGTCCCAATGTGGCCGAAGTGTTCATGATTGCCGGAATGAACCAGATTATTCCGATATATCCGACAAGGGAAGCAGCAATCAACATGTTATCAGGAAAATCCGGCCCCTGATACCTGGCAACCGCTTATTTTTGTTAATGTCCCAATCGCGCCATTGGACTAGTTCATCCACATACCTGATAACCACGTGATCTGGTGCAGGTAACAGCAGCGCCAGGGGTGTATGCGATCTTAGTCCCCACCGGTTCGTCCCTCGTATACACAACCTATCCCGGGTTTCATATCCATGTGCGGTGCACCAATGGAATGAGGCCGCGGGTTCAATGCACAGTTTTTATTACGATGCACCACAAATTATTCAGTAGGTGCACCAGAAAGAAATGCACTTCACAATGGTTGCATCATCCGGGCCGAGGTCCTGACAAGTTCATCGAGACTATTTCCTGGTCCTTGAAATGGGACGAGGTTTTTCTCAAGACAGGGGACTGGCAGTGACTTCCCGACAGACAGCCCAGGGTTACCAGGAGAGGGTACTATTGACTGAAAACTTAGATCCGGGCAGGAACGATATCTTCCTGACCGATAATACTGCCAACCCGGCACCACTCGGGCTTTGCGCATTTGGTATGACGACATTGTTATTGAGCCTCCATAATTTAGGACTTACAACATTGTCCAGCCCGATCCTCGCCATGACGATCTTTTATGGTGGCATCGCGCAGGTCATAGCCGGCATCATGGAATGGAAAAAGAATAACACATTCGGGCTTGTGACCTTCGGGAGTTTCGGGTTTTTCTGGATTTCGTTCGCAACAATCCTGATGCTCCCGGTGCTTGGGCTTGCAAAAGCTCCAGGTCCTGCTGAATTTGCAGCATTCCTAAGTGTATGGGGTATCTTTGCATTGGGTCTTTTCATCTGCACCCTAAAAATGCATAAGATCCTGATGATCACGCTCCTGGCAGTCGTACTGCTGGTAATCCTGCTCGTCGCAGCACAACTGACTGGTAATCCACTTATCCTCCAGCTTGGCGGGGCAATGGGTATCATTGCCGGTGGTCTTGCAGTCTATATTGGGATTGGTCAGCTCGTCAATGAGATCCACGGGGAAAAAGTGTTCCCTGTCTAATCCATTTTTTATTATCCTGTTTTAATTTCTGTTAGCCAGATATTTTGTTTCTACGTATCTTTTTTGTCTTATGTAACCCGTATTCGCCATCTCCCTCTAGAACATCAGGAATTAAGGGACTACAAAAAAAGATTTAAAAAGATGGGCGTTACAATAACGCTTCATGAAAGGAATTTTCACCGCAGGTATCATCACCTGCCTTATCCTCGCACTGGTAATTGCCGGATGTACATCACAGCCGGCAGCACCTCCTGCAACCACGGTTGCAACCCAGGTTGTTACAGCCAATCCAACCGTAATCCCTGTTTCAACTCCTGCACCAATAACAGACCCAATGCTCCATGGGAACTGGTTCCTCAAACAGATAGGAGAACAAGGTGGCGCTGCACCGGTACTGATGACGAATGTGCAGATCAATATAAATTTTGACAATGCAGGGAATTTCCAGGGTAATTCGGGTTGCAACGACTACAACGGCCAGTACACGCTGAGTGGTCAGCCAATGTTCAACGGTAAAGGTATGACAATCGGCCCTATCACGTCGACAAAAAAATACTGCGCAGAAATTGCGAATACGGAAACAACGTATTTCCAGGTCCTCCAGAAGACCACGAGTTACGTCATCAATTCAAATGGCGAACTTACCCTTACTGATAACCTGAACAGTAACCTGGTATACACGAAAAGCCCGGCCTCACCAATGCCGAGGTTCTGACCCTCTTTTTTTCTACGGGCCTGATTACAGGAAAGACCTCTGGAACGTCAACCGGACGGAAAATCAATGATTGCCTTTCACTTACGTTGGCGTTAATGCCGCTTCAACAGCACGGATGAGGGCTGCCTTGTTAATGGGCTTTAAAATAAACCCATCAGCGCCGTTATTTAGTGCGGCCTGGACATGAACACTGGAACTATCTCCCGTCACCATCAGTTTTTTCATCCCGGGGTCGATCTGGTGTATTTGCCTGGCAAGTTCAGTTCCATGCATATCCGGAAGATTGAGGTCAAGGAGGCAGAGCTGGTAGGTGTTTGACCTGACTTTTGCCAGGGCCTCTTCCGCAGTGGAAGCGATATCGACCGTATACCCACTACGCTCAAGCACCAGCCGGAAAATATTCAGTATATTTTCCTCATCGTCTACAAGGAGAATTTTTATTTTTTCCATGGCCCCGGTAATCTCCATTTCCAATACTATTAAACACTATGTATATCTGGTTTTTAAATTAGTACTGAAACGTATTAAAAGCCACCGGCATTGATCGGGGATTTCCGTTTGAACTGGGAAGGGTCAAGATGGTATCCAATTGTTTTTTCAGGCTTGTGGGATTGGCCTTAGTACCCTCTCAATTGTTATCAGCAACGTTGGCTGATCTTTCGGGTAAAAAATTAAATCTGGACCCCGGCAAAGCGGTGAATTTTTTGACCTGGCCATTGGGATTGTAATAGGAATGATCGGAATTTATTTTCCCCATATTTCGTTCCTGTATATTTTTTAAAACTACCCCGCAAGTGAACAGAGCATGATACTGCCGTAATCTCGTGTAGGAGGACCCCTTCAAAAAAAGGATTAATGAATTGTATTTTCATCGTGCCAAATCAGCGGCATATAAAAATTACTCATTTTTCCCGTCATCCTTTTTTAAAAATGGACTTTTCTGATGTCCATAACCACCGTAAATAACAACGGCACCAATCACGATCACAATCCCGACGGACGGGGTAAAGGGAATATTTTTTGCCGGTGTCGGAGCAGTTGTTGGCCCTGATGACTGGTATTGACGGTAATCTACCGTGGTTGGAGTTGCATGGACGCCGAGAGATTCCAGGTTCCTTTTTGCTTCGCTATTGTTCGGATTGATCTGCAGGGCCCGTTTGTATGCAGTAATGGCAAGGTCGTTCCGGTTCATCGAAATAAACACCTCGCCTTTTTTCAACCACGACTGTTCATCTTTCGGGCTGAGATCTGTTGCGTGGTCAAGCGCCTGGACCGCACCTTCTTTATCGTTTAATGCGGCACTTGTGAGCCCTTTCCCATACCATGACTGGGTGGAATACGGGTCAAGTGCAATCGCCTTGTCAAAGGAGATCAGTGCATCGCTGTACCGGGCCAACTTATAGAGGTCAAACCCTTTCGTCGTGAGGGTCGTTGCATCATCACCCGGGTTCCCACTGGATGCGGATACAAATCCCGGGATAATAACCAGTGTCATGAACAGGATGAAAACAACAGGGAGTTTTTTGTGAAATGACCGGCGCATATGTAATATTTCCATCAGCGTTGTAATAATTCTTTATCCCGGAAGAGACCATTCGGTCCTACCTGTTCTGACATCATGTTACGTGGCCATTTCCTCTGTAAATGCTTGAATGAACCCCTGTACAAGGTGATTTTGAATGTGCATTTTCATGTTTTCTGGTGTGAACACATAGCATTCATGTGCGTTTCAAAGAACCACTCCATTTTTTATCCTTGCATCTCCGATCATCAGATGAACATATGACCTGTAATGAACAATCCGGGGAGGTCCTTGACCAGATATCCAGCCAGATCATGAAATGCCGCCGCTGCCCGCTCTGGGTGGAGGCGACACATGGTGTTCCGGGCGAAGGCAGCAGGTGTGCACGGGTGATGTTTATTGGTGAGGCACCCGGTGAACAGGAAGACACACTTGGAAGACCATTTGTAGGCCGGGCTGGAAAGGTCCTTGATTCCCTTCTTGCCAGGACCGGCCTCTCACGTGAGGATGTCTTTATCGGGAATATTATAAAACACCGTCCCCCTGGCAACAGGGACCCGAAACCGGATGAAGTAATCGCCTGCACCCCGTGGCTTGAACAGCAGGTCAACGCCATCCGGCCCCCGTTACTTGTCCCGCTTGGCAGGCACGCGGCTCGTTACGTGCTCGGGAGGATGGGGGTGGAGTTTGTGAAGATCACCGATATTTCAGGGACCGTGTTCGAAGGTGAACCGTTCGGTTTCCCACAAAAAGTAATCCCTGTCCTGCACCCCGCCGCAACGCTCCACAACCCGCTGAGCAGGGGACACCTGGAGGAAGATTTCAGGCACCTCGGGGAGCTGCTTCGAGAGACGGGGCCATAAGTGGCAAAGGAACTAGGGGAGTGGAATATTCGTTTTAATCTCGTCATCTCGAAAATGGGTGGGGGAAGGAAAACCTTTGGGGTCGTTGTCAGTTGTGGTACGGGATTGCCTTTGAAGAATGACCTGTTGCTACAGTGCAATGGCAGGGATTGAACGTTTCGGAAGCTGAACCGTGGACCCTGTTTTATTAAAAAAAAGGTCAGAGTGACCTGAGTTTCTGGCCAAAGGCCGGAAGGTAATCTTTTTTCCTCGACATGACACCCTCAAGCCTGACCGGTTGCACGGTATAATCAAGCCCAAGAAGCGTATTCTTGTCGCCTGCTGCCAGGAGATAACTGGTATTTTCCATCACGTTGGTAAAAAGTGCAAGGTACAGGTGAACGCCGTGCTCTTTCCTCAGGATATCCAGTTCCGCCCTGATCTCTTCAGCCCGCTCCACAGGGTAATCATCTGATGCAATCATCACCTGTGCGATGATCACCCCCCTGCCGAAAAGCGTGTAATGTTTCGTATCTGCCAGCAGAAGGTCACGGGGTGCTGCGTGGACAAGGTCCATCCCCTGTTCTATCAGTGCAGTCCCAAATTCGGCAGGGTTGAGTCCTGTGACGCCAGCAAGGAATGAAACGGCCTTTTTATCTTTTTCTGTCGTCGTTGACATCCGGAGCCCGAGCGTATCAGAGAGGATACCCGCAAGGAGCATGCCCGCGGCAGGGACGGATGGGACCAGGTCCCCATCCATAAATTTGTGGGTGATAATTGTTGACGTCGAACCGACAGGTTCATTCAGGAACGAAACCGGCTTCAACGTCGTAATTGCTCCAAGCCGGTGATGGTCGATAATTTCGAGGATATCGGCCGACTCGATGCCATCAACAGACTGGGTAAACTCGTTATGGTCAAGGAGGATTACGGACTTGTGTATCTCTTCGAGGAAGGTATTTCTCGATATCATCCCAAGGAGCAGGCCGTCCTTGTCGACAACACATGCGGTCCGGTAACGGGAATTTGAAACCATCTGTTTTGCATAGGCGAGCGGGTCTTCGGGCCTTACAACCGGGACATCCGTTGCCATCACAAGGCCTGCAGCCCGTGAAAGGTGGATTAACCTTCCGACACTGAATGCATCAAGAGGGGTCGCAAGGATGGAGACATTCCTGGTCTTTGCAGCGGCGATGACCCGGTCCCCTACCGGAGCACCTTCTGCAACAATCAGGGCTGCGATACCGGCCGAAATAAGAGCCAGCTGGGCGGGCTCATTATCGCCCGTAATCGCCACATCACGTCCTGTCAGGGAGGACATGGCATTGTGGAGCGCATCGATTGCAATGATCACCCGGCCATTCAACTCCTCCGAGCAGGAGACAAGGACCCGAGCCTCGAGGATCCGGGCGAGGGTAGCGTGGGATATCGGCCCGATGACCAGCTGTTCCCGCCGTTCCGGTGTGACATATGCCTTTGCAAGTCCATATTCACTGACCAGGCCGACCACCCGGCCATCGTGACTAATAACCGGGATATTCCGGATGTCATGTTCATCCATCATCAGCGCCACATCGATAGCCGGCATCTCCTCCGGCGCACGGTGCGGGTAGAGAAATGGAATATCTGCAACGGATGGTTCAACCGATTCAATCATTTCAGGCGGCTGGAGCTGAAATTCTGACAGGACGAACCTGGTCTCTGCATTCAGTTCACCACACCTCACCGGGATATACCGGCCAGGCTCCTGCCTGTTGAGTAACTCCGCATACCCGATTACGCTTGCAATGCTATCGGTGTCGGGATGGGAGTGCCCGATGACATATACGTTCTGGCTGCTCATTTCAACAAACCCCTGGTCGCCGGTCTTTTGACATGGGCAATTGTGCGTCCCGGCAGACGGTCGTACCATATCAGCTCAACTACCCTATAATGATCTCGAAAAGAATGAAACTACCAGGCAAATCCCGGAATTTGTAATCCTCGTTATCCCCGGATGGGTTAGCAACAGATCAGGCAGGCCACTAATAAATTTTTTGTCCCTGGTACAACTTCTGCATGGAAAACCAAAAAAACTGGCGTAATCGATCCCTTTATTCAATATTTCACCAAAGATGTACTAATTACTATGCAGATTGAAAAGAAAGTATACCAACGATCACTGGCGATTGCAGCCTTCCTTTTTATTACCTGTGTCATGTGCACGGGCGGGGCGTTTGCATCGTTCATTTTGGTACCCGGGGCTGGAATCGCACAGGCTACGGAGAGCTCACTAACAAACACTGATTGGCAGCTGGTCTCATACGACAATGGGAATTCACCGGTACCGATAGCAGCCGGTTCAAAAGTTACCCTGAAGTTTAATAATGACGGCAGTATTGGCGGTTCAGGTGGTATTAATCTCTATTTCGGTTCGTATACACAAGATGGCACAACGGTCACATTCGGTCCCATTGGCTGTACCGAGATGGCTGGTCCTGAGCCTTTGATGGACCAGGAGAGTACATATTTCCGCCTTCTTGATTCAGCCCGATCATTCCATATCGCGGGAAGCACTCTTGAATTGTCTGATGCAGCGGGTCACACTGTATTAAAATTCAAGTCTGATACTACCGGGAGCACGAACGGCCAGGCCGGTAAGGATCCCGCAACAGTGCTACCTGGGACTGAATGGCAGCTCTCGTCGTATTCAGACGGTAATGCCGTTGTATCAGGGACTGACATCAGGACTATTACACTAAAATTTGACAATAAGGGGGATATCGTAGGATTTAGTGGGGTGAACACGTATTTCGGGGGCTGCAACCTTGATGGCAATGCCATCTCAGTCGGACCTCTGGCGTCAACAAAGATGGCTGGGCCACCAACCCTGATGGAACTCGAAACGGTCTATCTCAACCTGCTCGGATCAGTAACCGGTGCCAGTATTTCCGGGGATTCACTCAGCCTTACTGATAAAGACGGGACCGTCGTATTAGTATTCGAGAAAAAAACTGGCCCTTCACAAGGCAGGTTCAGTGCATTTTTGCCACCCAGCTCGTCACATGCGGTACTCTTTCCAGGAATCGGACTTCCGGCTACGACTACTGCTATTGACTGGCTTCAGAGCACCCATAATATGAGCAGTTCGACGGGCAGGTTCCGGTGGGACCTGGTACAACCGGGAAGGGGCACCGTTGCCAATATTACGACGGGAAATCATCAACGGCCGATCTTTATGCCTCGTTATGATGATTCCATCACCCCGCCCATTAGCTACCCTGGCGGACCTTTATACTAAAACAATCTGATGCTTCAACCGTTCACACAGCCGTTTTGCATGGGTAAGGCTGGACTGC
>JBAXMF010000038.1:0-11936 GCA_037134435.1 Methanomicrobiales archaeon
GAATGTGCAAGACTTGCCCCTACCGCCATGAATATCCAGCCCTGGCTTTTTGGTACGATCACAGACCCTGAACTGAAGAAAAAAATTGCGGGGCTTACCGATCATGGAAAATTTCTTGCCGATGCCCCGGTCTGCTTTGCAGTATTCGGAGAAAAATCGGCAAAATACTATCTTGAGGACTGCTGTGCAGCGACACAAAATATGATTCTCGCACTCCAGTCCTATGGTGTCGGTTCGTGCTGGGTTGCGGGTGATAAAAAGGACCACGCGGAACCCGTACGGTTACTCCTGAATGTGCCCGAAGCATATACCCTTGTCTCACTCGTGCCTGCCGGGTTTGCCGCGGATATTACCCTCCCGGAAAAAAAAGATATCGGCACGGTCACGTTCTCGAACATTTACTGTGAGGGATGAGTACCCGGTTATCGGGTAATGTGGATGTCTGGATATGCCGTTCCGGGACCGAGATCAACAGGGACTGGATTCTGGGGAACTCGATCCCAACGATTGTTTCACCCTGATCAAAGAAAAAAATCCGGGCAACTGCAATCTTATTGATGTCCGTACCCCGCGGGAATATCACGAGTCCCGGATTGCCGGGGCAACGAATATCAATTTTTTCAGCCCTTCTTTTCGTGCACAGGTTGAACTGCTTGACCCCAGTACGCCCTGTATTGTGTATTGCCTGAAAGGAAACCGGGGGAAATCGGCCATGGAACGAATGAAGAAGTGTGGGTTTAAGAGGGTCTATAATATGTCCGGGGGCATTACCGGCTGGAAAGAATCAGGCCTGCCAACTGAGCCCTGAAATTGCCCTTCTCCTGAGTTCTCTGGTTATCGTGAAGCACTGCACGGACCTCTGCCATGTTCTGAAAGAAACCCCTTCCCGCCTGGTGGATGCCACGACATACTGGCAGAGATGCCTTTTCAGCCCGGGTTATTATTGATAATTCTGTTTTAATTCCCACTCAACCATCGAATCCACGCGCCCCCGGCGGGCCCGGTGTGGGATGTCCGGTAATGGGGTAGTCCCGGTGGAAGAGACTCAGTCTTCCTGAACTTCCCCTGGGTAAGTAAGCCTTAACATCACGTACTTCACATTCCTCTTTTGATGAAGAAGCCTATTTTGCAGGTAGCGCTCGATCTCTTAGAACTGGACCGGGCACTTGCTATTGCGAAAGAATCTGTTCTTGGCGGTGCTGACTGGATCGAGGCCGGCACCCCCCTTATTAAAAGCGAGGGTATGGCAGCTGTCCGCGCCCTGGCAAAACTGTTCCCGGACCGGACCATCGTTGCCGATATGAAAGTGGCAGATACCGGGGCGATGGAGGTTGAAATGGCCGCAAAGGCAGGTGCGACGGTGGTCAGCCTGCTCGGTGATGCTGACGACGCGGTCATCGCCGATGCCGTAAGGGCGGCGTCTGTGTTCGGTGTCAGGCTGATGGCAGACCTGATTAATACAAGAGACCCGGTGACCCGGGCGAAAGAGCTTGAGATACTTGGTATCGATATTATAGTAGCCCATGTCGGGATTAACCAGGAGATGGTCGGAAAAAATTCTATCGACCTCCTCTCTTCACTGGCCGGGAATCTTCTGGTCCCCATAGCGGTTGCCGGGGGTCTTGATAGCAGTACGGCTGCAGAGGCGGTCAGGTCAGGTGCCGATATCGTGATTATTGGCGGGTGGATCACCCGTTCTGCAGATGTGAAATCTGGTACCGCCCTGATCAGGGCTTCAATTGATTCGCCTGGCGAGGTAGTTTCAAAGGGTCCCCCGGCCGGGGAAGAGGTGCGTAGTATCTTCCAGAAGGTCTCATCTCCCAATATATCCGATGCAATGCACCGTAAAGGGGCGATGAATGGCCTTTTTTCGGTGTGTGGGGATGTGAAGATGATCGGGCGGGCAGTTACCGTGCAGACGTTTGCGGGGGACTGGGCAAAACCTGTTGAGGCGATCGATGTGGCAGGACCCGGGGATGTGATCGTTATAAATAATGATGCCGGCATCCATGTCGCCCCCTGGGGCGAACTTGCTACGCTGAGCTGCGTGGTAAAAGGGATCGCAGGTGCCGTGATTGATGGTGCCGTCCGCGATGTCGATGATATCAGGCGATTAAAATTCCCTGTCTTCGCAAAGGCAATTGTCCCGAATGCCGGTGAACCCAAGGGGATGGGGGAGATCAATGCTGAGATCTCATGTTGCGGCCAGGCGGTCCGGCCGGGAGACTGGGTTATCGGGGATGAGAGCGGGGTTGTCGTGGTGCCGAAAGAACGTGCCTATGAAGTTGCCCGCCGCGCTCTCGAGGTGAAAAAGACCGAAGAGCGTATCAGGGAAGAGATCCACCGGGGCAGTACCCTGGCACAGATTTCAGCGCTGACAAAGTGGGAGAAAAAGAGATAGTCCGGGTATTGTTACCGGAGACCCCGCACCGTAACTAAAATGAGGCGTATTTTATAGATTGGTGGTCGGAAAATCTCCTCGAGATGATGCAGGCCTTTATCGAAGTCGTAATAATATTTCAATAATTTACAGGAGGGTGCGGCACCAAATATTCCGGCTGGATTACGCACCCGTTTTAATCATCCACTATCCTGGTAATGCCGGGGTGTATCAAATCAGGACCCATTATGGGGGCGGATCCGGATAAAATAAGGGTGTACTGGGGTTGTTTTAAAATAAGGCTTATAATTGGGTATTACCTGAAACCGGGTGAAATGCCGCCTCTGACAACCCAAAATCCGGGCATTTGCAGGAAGAGGGTTAGTAAATGGTCGTGCAACGAGGAAAACCCCCTTATTTTTGGAATAATGGGGCTGGAATATGGCTGTTTTCCACAGGGTGACTTACACCGGACTGGTGCTCTGGATTGAAAGAAATGATTTTTTTGGCCGGAATGGCCCCGTTACCGGTATGGTATCAGCTGAAGACCTTCGTCTCCAGCAGTGTTCCACCATTGGAGAGGATTCGGCTGACTGCCTCATCGACATGGTCAACCCTGATGATCAGTACTGCTGCTTCTTTTCCGCTGTATGCATACGCATATTCCATATTGATCCCGGCATCTCCAAGGAGATCTGCAATCTCGAAAAGGCCGCCTGGCTGGTCCTTCATTTTTACCGCGATCACATCGGTAAACGCCACATTGTAACCAAGTGCGGTGAGTTTTTTAAAAGCCTTGTCAGGCTGGTTTACCAGTGCCCGCACGACCCCGAACCCGTCAGCTTCAGCGATGGAGAACGCGAGGATGTTAATTTTTTCCTCCTGGAATGCCTTTGCAATTGATGCCAGCCGTCCGGGTTTATTCTCGGAGAAGACCGAGATCTGCCGGATGATGTAGTTCTTTACGTCCATGGTTACAGATTCCTCCTGTCAATAACTTTCTTTGATTTCCCTTCGAACCGCGGCAATGAGCCTGGCTCGACCAGCTCTGCATTCACACTAACATTCAGCGCATTACGGAGCTTATGTTCTACCTTGGACCTGATCTGCATCAGGTCATTGATCTTATCTGAAAAAGCATCTTTTGAGATCTCAACCCGGACGAGCATGTCATCCAGGGCCCCCCGGCGATCGACGACGATCTGGAAATGTTGCCCGACTTCGGGGATTGACATCAACGTATGTTCCACCTGGGACGGGAAGACATTGATCCCCCGGATAATCAGCATATCATCGACCCGTCCCTGTATCCGCCGGATACGCGGGTGGGTCCGGCCACATGGGCAGGGCTCTTCGTCAAGGACAGATACATCCCCTATCCGGAACCTGATCATCGGGAGTGCCTCTTTCTGGAGCATCGTTATCACGAGTTCTCCCCTCTCTCCCGGGGCAAGTGTTTCACTGGTATCTTTGTCCAGTACCTCGACAAGGGCCAGGTCAGACCATACATGAAATCCTTTCTGCTCCGTGCATTCAACAAACATGGGACCTGAAAGCTCACTGGTCCCATAGATGTCATACGCCCGGATCCCAAGCCATTCCTGTATCCGGCTCCGCATCACGTCAGTCCATGGTTCAGCACCAAGGATGCCTGTTGTAAGGTCCGTGTCGTTTTTAATGCTTATACCCATTTTCTCGGCGACTTCTCCCATGTGGAGAAGGTACGAAGGGGTACAGCAGATGGCGGTCGCGTGCAGGTCCTGCATAAGTTCGATCTGGCGTTCGGTGTTCCCGACACTGGTGGGGAGTACCGTTGCGCCGATCCGCTCGGCGCCATAGTGGAGGCCAAGACCCCCCGTGAACAATCCATACCCGTAACTGACTTGTATCACGTCGCTCCGCCCAAGCCCGCACGAGACAAGGCCACGTGCAAGTGAGGTGGTCCAGTTATCAAGATCCTGTTTTGTATATCCGACCACGGTTGGTTTGCCGGTCGTTCCCGATGAAACATGGTACCGCACAAGGTCATCCCGGGAGGCAGTAAAAAGCCGGTCCGGGTAATTGTCCCGGAGGTCCGCTTTATACATGAAGGGGAGTTTTTTCACGTCTGCAAGAGACGTTATGTCATCAGGGTGGACGTTTGCCTGTTTCATCCGCTCGTGGTAGAACTGCGAAGAGTTGTATAACCGGTATACCAGTGTCTTCAATAGGCGATACTGCAGCTTTTGGATATCTGCCTTCGGCATTCCCTCGATTTGTGGGTCCCACATCACCACGTTATATCTCACCCCTTCGATCGATGACTCGTTTTGCTTTCCCTTCAAACCGCGGGAGAGACCCGGGTTCGACCAGCTTTACCGAAGTCCGGAGCTCAAGCACGTCCCGTAGGGCCTTTACGACTTTCGCCTGCATCCGGGTAAGGTCCTGGAGTTCGCCGTGGAAATACTCACGGTTCATCTCGACTTCAATTGACATCTCATCGAGATGGTTCACCCGATCGATATATACCATGAACTGGTTCCCCACCTCAGGCAGGGAGAGGAGGACGTGTTCAATCTGTGACGGGAAGACGTTTATTCCCCGGATCACCAGCATATCATCACTTCTGCCAGAAATTCTTCCGATTTTCTGCATGCGCCCGCACAGGCAGCCATCGTCCATCCTGAATGTCACGTCCCCGGTCCTGTACCTGATCAACGGCATCGCCTCCTTTAACAGGGGTGTGACAACGAGTTCTCCCCGCTCCCCGTCACCCAGTACCTCACCGGTCTCGGGGTTAATAATCTCGACCAGGTAATAGTCATGCCATATGTGAAGGCCATCACGTTCGACGCATTCGAAGGCAACACCGGGACCAAATAATTCTGAAAGGCCGTAGGAATCATATGCCGTCACCCCGAGTTTTTCTTCCAGTTCCGTCCTCATTGATTCAGACCATGGCTCGGCGCCAAAGATCCCGGTTTTTAAAGAAGGGAATTCTGCATGCCGTTCTTCCGCGACCTCTGCAAGGTGCATGGCATAACTGGGTGTACAGTGGATTGCGGTGACGCCGAAATCCTGGATCATCTCAATCTGTCGCGTTGTGTTACCTGTGGCACTTGGGATCACGGTCATCCCGATCTTCTCAGCGCCGTAATGGAACCCGAGACCCCCGGTAAACATGCCGTAATTGACCATATTCTGGAATACATCATCTTCACCGAGTCCAACCATGGTCATGTTTCTTGCGATAAGATGTGCCCAGGCCTCCAGGTCATTCCTGGTATACCCGACTACCGTAGGCTTTCCCGTCGTCCCGGATGTGGTATGGATCCGGACGACCTGGTTAAGAGGCACGGCTAAAAAACCAAAAGGGTACCCGCTCCTGAGGTCCTGTTTCTTCGTAAACGGGAGTTTCCTGATATCTTCGAGGGTGCGGATGTCGGAGGCATGGACCCCCGCTTCAGAGAATTGTTTTCTGTAAAATTCTATATTATTAGCGCTGTCCAACGTTTTTTTCAGCCGTTTTAGCTGGAGGTCGGCCAGCTCACCCGGTGCCAGCGTTTCATTACCTTTATCCCAGAACATGGCTGGCCACTTCTCCCGGAATTGATCTGCCGGTACGGAATCTCCCGGCTGCTGTTCGGATTTTCATTCCTTCACCCAATCAAAATTACCTGCGAAATCCTGCCTGATTTCGGTTAATCTCTTAAAATAATATTATCGTTGCGTGTATAAAAGCTTGTCAAAACATAGCATGGTCAGGTGGAACTGAAATGGTGTATATGTTGTATGGTCTTTTGTCTTACGAGGTTGTAAAGATGCCAATTCTGATTGCATTCATCCCCCCGGGGTGACAACCGGGTAGGAATTCCGAAACCCGTCACCACCAGTGACGATGTTTAACATAGGGGAAATGCAAAAAAAAACGATGCCTTAATTTATTGGTGTCGCGCTGTTAATAACTACAGAGGCAAAATATTGGCTTTTTAGGAAAGGAATCACGTGGATGTCCCCTGGCTTGTTGTGGCCGGTTTCGGTGCCCATATCAAATCGACACGGAACACACTGTCCGTACAAAAAGAAGGAGTTATCGAGGAATACCCGCTTGAGTCAGTGCGCCACCTTTTGATTATTGGTGGTCATACCCTGCATACGCCTGTTATTGCAAACCTTGTAAAAAAAGGGGCCCGGTTATCATTTTTTGAAGCAGATGGTAAACCCGTCGGCACGATACGCCCGTTTAATAACCCGAAAGAAGCGGAGCTTTCGCAAATCCAGAAAAATGCACCCAGTTACCGGTATGCTGTTTCGATAGCGAGGGGTTCTATGAAATCCAAAACCCTCCTTATCGGGAGACTTGGTGAAATTGCGGGGCGGGAGCTTTATTATGTGGGTGAATTAGAGATTTTCTCGAATGCCCTGGATGAACTGGAATACCTCATTAAAATCAGCGAGATCCGCCGGATTGAGCGCCTGACTACCGATATGTACTACGAGGTCCTTTCCCGTGCACTTCCACCGGAGTTCGGATTCAGGCGGCGGACTGACAGGCCCTACCATGACCCGGTGAATGCGATACTTGCATTCGGGTACGCGATGCTCTTTGGGAATGTGATGTTCTCGGTGACAGGAGCCAATCTTGATCCTGATACGGGTATGTTACACCGGGGCCCCTCATCCCTGGTCTATGATGTCATGGAATCCTTTAAGGCGGATATGATTGACCGGGAAGCGATCCGGTTCATCAGGGAGGACCTCCGTGAACAGGACTACGAATGTGGTCCTGCCCGGTGCATCCTGTCAGACCCCTGCATGAAAGAATTGATCCGGCTATTTCACCAGACTATTGACCAGGATGCAATTGACCGCCAGGTTGCAGCTCTTCGTGAATCCCTTGAACAAACAACTGACTACATCATTGAGAGGTGATATTTTCCCGGGCGTTACCCGGGATCCCAGGTTTTTCTTTTTTTCCCAACCGCGGTTTGCCCGAATCAATACTCTTTTTCATTTGCGTTGAATTGATACCCTGTACCATGGGAACCAGGGGGATAGTGCTGATCTGTAAAAGAATGTTTATAAGAAGCTCCTGGTATGTGAAAACCGGCCATCTGGTTTTCGAAATCCAAGTCCATTGCTGCAGTAAGCGGCGAATACTATAATATAGCAATATATGGTTTATACTGGCTTCGCTCTCTACGAAAAATGTGAAAAAAATAACGACAAATATTGGGATTGAAGCAATAATGAGTGAAATTTTCAGGAATTAAGGCATTCCTGATCCTTATGCACAAGATGTGGGATGACTCGCCGGAATGATTGCGATGCCAACCGATGAACGGGATTTTTATAAAATGATAGAAAAAAAGGCCACAATGAAAAAAGGAGATATTCGCAGTTTTTAGGTATTTGGTTTTATTATGGTAAATTCATTGAATTCCTGGAATTCCCGGTCTATCATTTTCATATCCCTGATCACCGCACGCGGGCACCCGTAAATCATCGAGGTGAACTTGTCGAGCACAATTTTGTCACCGGTTGAAATAATCCGGACTGAACCGTCCGGGAGGTTCATCACCTCGCCCCGGATGTTTAGTTTCTGTGAAATTCTTTTCACACAACTCCGGAAACCGACTCGCTGGACCTTTCCCGAGATATGGATCTCAATTGTCTGCATTCTTCCTCCCGTTAGGCCGAGGTCTTCTCGTTATTTCGGGTGCGATTCCCGGACCCTTGAATAATTGAAGTACACGGTATGCGGGTTGCACTAAATACCGCACCCATTGCGAAGAAATCCGGACCGTGTCAGGGGAGTGTTTCATCATATCTCTCCACCATGTACATCGACCCACGCATAGAGAGATGAACCCAGCCCCATTTACACAGGACTCAACGATCACATCCGGCAGCAACACTACATTCAACGGTCCTAATTATGATGGTTTGAAATTAAATTTAGATAAATTAGATATTAGTCTTTTTCTTTTGAACGCCGCACTGGCAAATCCTGTTAAAATAAATATGCCCCTGATTTCATGGAAAATAATACGGGGACCCCGAATTTCCGGGGGAAATGGGGTAAAAATCATTCATGTTTTAAAACAGGGCTGATGTAATCCATTAATTCCTGGAAAAACTTCCTGGCTGAGTCTGGTACCGCCGACTCCACCATAACGCGGACGAGCGGTTCAGTGCCGGATGGCCTGACAAGTGCCCAGGCATCGCCTTTTGTGATCCGCAGACCATCGGTACGGTCAATATGGTATGCCTTGCAGGACTCTGCCAGTAGTTCGATCAAATGCTCCGGGTGGGCAATCCGGATTTTTTCTTTTATCATGTGGAACACCGGCAGTTGATCAATGAGCGTTGATAACGGGAGATCTGAACCGGCAAGGATTGCCACCATCACCGTGGCAGTCATGCCTCCATCCCGGCAGAACTGGTGGTCCGGGAATATGAGGCCGCCGTTCCCTTCTCCACCAAATACGACTGTTTCACCCTTTTCAAGGAGGTCTCTCATGGTCCTTGCCACGTAAATGCTTCCGACCGGGGTATAAACTACCGAGCCCCCGTGTTTTTTTACGATGGTCTCCACCAGCAGGGAAGAACTGACCGGTGTGACAACAACTCCCGGATGTTTCCTGCAGATGTGATCCGCAACCAGGGCAAATTCCTGGTTCTCTTCGATGAAGCGACCATTTTCATCGACAAAGACTGCCCTGTCCGCATCCCCGTCGTGGGCAACTCCGAATGCAGATCCGGTTGACCTGACAAGATCTGCAAGCCCTTTAAGCCCGTCAAGCGAAGGTTCCGGAAGTCGTCCCGGGAAATGCCCGTCTACCTGGGCGTTAATCGAGAACACCCGGCACCCGAGTCCTGTCAGGATTTTAGGTGTGGTGACCGAGGCAGCTCCGCACCCCGGGTCGACCACTACTGACATATTCCGGCCGATATTCTCCGGTACTGACCTGATTATTGCGTCGGTATAGTCGTTGACCAACTGGGTGGCCGTAGTCCCGGATCCAACCTGTTCCCATGATTTTACATCAAAATTCCGGGAAAATATCCGCTCTTCAAGGAGTAACGTCTGCTCATCTCCCATCTCGGTACCATCGGGTTCGATAATTTTGACCCCGTTATATTCAGGGGGATTATGTGAGGCCGTGATCATCGCGCCCCCATCAAAGTGGTGCATCACAAGGTATTGGAGGGCCGGCGTCGGGAGCATCCCACAGTCGACCACGTCACATCCCGCTGCCATCAGGCCTGCTTTTACGGCATTTGCGAGACTTTCCCCCGAGGTCCTTGAGTCCCTGCCGACCGCGATACGGCCTTTACGCATCGATCCGAGTGCAAGACCGATCGAGAGGACTAGGTCAGGTGTCATGTCCTTTCCAACGATGCCCCTGACACCGTTCGTCCCGAATAATCGTTTCTCTAATTTTTTAACAGCCATTCCTTGTGACTCCGGGGATATTCTGGTGCACATACGGTTTCCCAGGTGTTCCGGGTATTGTATGTCACCTGTTCTCTCATACAGTATATCTTTATTTTAACGGAAATAAGTTCGGCAGGTCGCGATCTTGTTTCGTTCACACCACCCGGACTCCTTCCGGGTGACGATACCGGCCAGGGGGGGAAAAATGGGGGATTGATGTGTTCCTCCTGCTGGAAGTTTATCCTATTTGTGATATTTGTTTCTTAAAAGCCAGGGGGCCCGGCCATGGAAAAAAATCAGGTGAAGCGGCCAGGCTGGCCCGGGTCGCTCTGGAAACGGGCTACCTGCACCCATGTCGGGGTACCATTTACGGTCTTCACCGTCCAGAACCCGTACACTGCATATGCCCTGTCCCCGGACGCGATAAATTTCGTCCATCCGGTTACACCGTAATAATAGCTGGCAGTAAGCTCTACCGCTTTCTTCAGTTGTTCATACGAGGCATCTTCGGAATTCAGGAGTGAACGAGCAGCAATCGCTGTTGCATCATACGCCGCAAGGGAATACGGGTCCGGTGCAACGCCCGTCATTGCCTGGACCCGCGGTTTGACATCCAGGGGCCCACCTGATTCATTCTCTTCCCCGTAGACCGGGCTATAAAATCCCGTCTTCTCTGCAAAATACGCAGCCGACGCATTCTTTGTCACGGCGTCGGTTTTTGCGGCTCCGTCGCTTCCGAACCACAAAACCGTTTCAAGAGGCGGGTAATCTGTAGCACCAGATAGCAGGGGCACCATTTCATCAAATCCAATTGAATACACCCCAACAGAATTATTGCCATACTGCTGCTGTGCCGCGTTTACCTGTGGCGACAGGTCTGCCAGGATCGGGGTGAAGTCCCTGGAACCTGGTTCAAAAAGGTACCCGTTCATAACAACCCCTCCATTCTGTTCGAAGCGGGTTTTCGTCGCACTTAAAAGGCCTTTACCCCATGTATCATTCCTGACAACCGGGATGATTACCCGGATCCCTGACCGATCGAGGTATCCGGCCATTGCCTCTCCCTGCCGTGTGTCATCCGGTACTAACCGGAATACATTATCCCCGGCAATTGACAAGGCAGGGGAGGTACTTCCATAGCTAATCACAATGATACCCTGCTGGTCAGCCCAGTCTTTGACACCGGCAAGCTCCGCACTCGTGGCCGGGCCTACGATAATTCGTGCACCTTCCTGGTGTAATTTCTTTATTTTTTCAATCGCAACGGTAGGATCTGTCCCGGTGTCTTCAACGAGCAGACGGACCTTTCTCCCGGACCCGATTGTTGCGAGGTTTGCATTGGTATCATTTGCCGCGAGTGCAATTGCGGCGTTGAAGTTCAGTCCCTTAGAACTCCAGTCCCCGGTAAGGGGGACCAGTGCTCCGATAACGATTTCCTTTGATTTGGTGATGGGTGGTGGTCCCGTACACCCGCTCAGAATAACGCTGGTAATCAGTAATGCCACTACAAAAAGCATTCCGGATTTCATATAATATCACAGGGAACGTGGCATCTAAAATATCTTCTGCTTTCCAATAGGTCGGGGAATGTTCTTCGCGATTACACAATCTGAAATTTGGGGTTTTTCGCAATTTTGTTAAACCAGATCTTTATCCTTGCTTTCTATTTGGTCTGCGACGGCCCTTTTTTCGAGCATGATCCGTGCCGCCTCGCCAACCCCTCTCATCACCTTCGTGATCCGGTCCTCAATATCGATCTCTTCATCGATGTCGAGTGATGTCCCTTCCACTTCGAGGAGGAACCGTGCAACTTCGCCCGACTCGAAGAGCATGTCATCGAGTTCGTCGGGTGAAAAGAACCCGCACATTGCACCGTAGAAAAATGTGGCGCCAGCCTTGTTCACTTTCTTCTTAAAAGAGTTCCGCGCCTGGTTAACGGCCTGGGGGGTATAGGGCTCCTGCATGAAGGGGACCAGCTCCGGGAGGTGCTGCCCGATGAATGTCATCTCTGCCCCACCACGCGTTCTGAAATCTGTGCAGAGTCTCGCGAGTGCCCATTCCCTGGCGGTGATATAGGTCCGCTTCCTGAGAAATTCGTTTACCCTCCGGTATGTCGCGCCGTCTACCTTTTTAAAC
>JBAXMF010000039.1:0-11913 GCA_037134435.1 Methanomicrobiales archaeon
CAACACTGCCTGACTTTGCAGCGTTTTACCAAATGCCTCGCCGATCTGATCGACCTTGGCATCAGGATATTTGGCCATTATCAGATCGGAGAGTGATCGGAACTGGGCATCAGGCATATTGGAAAATTTCAGGTATTTTCCATTATTAATCCCCTCTTCAATCCCATCAAGCGGGTATCCTGCAAAATATGCGGATATCTGCTCGGAAGAATCAGTGGTGAATACCGTAACCGCGGTCCCCCCCGAGAAATCAATTCCAGGTTTCACCGGTAACCCCGTCTGGGCCATAGTGATTCCGATGGAAATGAGTGCTAATACGAGGAGGATCAACGGGATGATCACCATCTGTTTCGGGGTATAACGATTGACATCGTAGGTGAATCCCATGTCATAATAATTGCACCACTGTGAATAAATAGTTCCTGTCGCTTAGGTCATGCAATCATCTAATAATCTCCAATACAATCATTTTTTTTAAATACAACCCCAAATTTCAGTTTATCGCGCTACATCCCGGGGAAAAAATGAAAAGACATATATTTCTGTGGGCGGTAGTTATCACGTATGAGGGCCACGGCTGAGATCAAAAAGGTCATAGAAACCCGCATCAAAAATTATGTATCAAGAGACAAGACTGGTATACGGCGAGAAATGCTGAAATTATTTCTTAAACTTAAATCCATCACGATATCCCGGATGTTCGAATATCTGAACCAGAAATTTTCTATTAGTTACCATTCTGTTGCTGCCATGGTCGGCATTGTCGCGTCCCGGCTCGGCATCCTCCATGTGAACCGCACGAAAGAAGGTACTGCAAGTGTATATGAACTGAAGGAACAATATTTCGACCTGGTTACCCGGATAATCGGGCCGGTATAAAAAAAGAAGAATGACTGGATTTGGGCACCCGATACCACCATACTTTTTACTATAACTGTCCTACCGTCTAAGAAGATTTTTATGCACTCCAATTTTTATGACACCCCGTCTCATGATCAGATACAGGTCACAGACGAAGTTCTGGAATATATCAATAAGCGTAAATGTGATTTTCGCATCTGTACCTCCTGCGGGGGTCCGATCCTTCTGCCAATTTCAATGAAGTCACCGAAACCTAACGATTTTCAGGTCAGGGCCGGGGATTACACGATATTTATCTCTGTACACCAGGTACGCTATCTCCATTCGGTAGACATGGGTATGGTACCTTTTTTCTATGATCAGGATGTGGGGTCCGGCAGTGGCGTATGAGTTATGAAGAACTTGACCATACCGCGGACATCCGGCTCCGGGTGATATCTCCCACTCCCGACTCGCTTTTCGCTGAAACCGCATTAGCGATGATGAAAATTATATACGGTGAATCGCGTCCCGGAGTGGTCGAGAGGACCATCGAACTGGAGGCAGGGAATACCGAAAATCTTTTGCTGGATTTTCTATCAGATGTACTTTTTCTATCAGAAGTTGAATATCTCGTTTTTTCATCCGCAACGGTCCATATCACCGGGAACTCCCTCCGGGCACTATTAACCGGAGAACCGTTCGACCCGGAACGACACCGGGGTGGGACAGAGATCAAGGGGATATCGTACTCAGGGCTCAGAATTGTTAAAGGGGATGAGGGGTATGTATTGGACATACTCTTTGATGTGTGAATGGTTGATACGATGCTTGAGCAGGTAACACGGCTGGGAGAATTCGAATGGGAGGTGCCCACAGGGACTGTACCTGGAATGAGAGTCCCATGTAGGTTTTTTCTTTCTGATTCGTTATATAAAAGTCTTGAATCGGGGGCAGTGCAGCAACTGGCAAATGTTGCAACATTGCCCGGGATTATCAGGTACTCTCTGGGAATGCCGGATATTCACTGGGGGTATGGGTTTCCGATAGGAGGGGTGGCTGCATTTGAACGTGATACCGGGGTGATATCCCCCGGCGGGGTTGGGTTTGACATTAACTGCGGGGTGAGGCTACTCTCGACACCGCTCACGACCGGCGACCTCGGCCACCGGCGGGAGCTTATTGAGAACCTGTACCAGGCGGTGCCCACCGGGGTGGGTGCAAAGGGGCCGGTCAGGCTATCCCTTGGTGACCTCGAAGATATGATGATACAGGGTGCCGGATGGCCGGTCCGCCAGGGATATGGTCTTGCAGAAGACCTTGACCATTGTGAGGAGCAGGGTTGCATGGCCCAGGCTGAAAGCCAGGCCGTCTCCGCAAAAGCGAAGCAGCGTGGTATGCCACAGAGCGGGACTCTCGGCGCGGGCAACCACTTTCTCGAGGTTCAGGTGGTAAAGGAGATTTACGACCCTGGTGCGGCAAAGGCATTTGGCATTCACCCGGGCCAGGTATGTGTCATGATTCACTGCGGGTCACGGGGGCTCGGGCACCAGACCTGCACGGACCACTTAAAAGTGCTCGAAGGTGCGACAAAACGCTACAACATTGTGCTGCCCGATCGCCAGCTTGCATGTGCGCCGTTGTCTTCTCCCGAAGGAACGGCATACTTTGGGGCAATGGCAGCCTCTGCAAATTATGCGTGGGCCAACCGGCAGATGATCATGCATACTACGCGGACTGTTCTTGGGAAGATGTACGGTATCGACTATGATTCGATGCATCTGGTCTACGATGTCGCACATAATGTCGCAAAGATGGAGGAGCATATTATCGAAGGAAAGCGAATTGCAGTCTGTGTCCACAGGAAAGGGGCTACCCGGGCATTTGGTCCCGGAAGTCCTGACCTGCCATCTGGGTATGCAAAGATCGGACAGCCAGTTATTATCCCCGGAAGCATGGGGTCCTCTTCCTACCTGCTCCGTGGTACCACTACCGCCATGGAAAGCACATTCGGGTCGACCTGTCACGGTGCAGGCCGTATACTCTCCAGATCAGCTGCAAAAAAGACAATAAACGGGGCGAAGGTTAAAAATTCCCTCTCAAGAGAAGGGATCATTGTCAGGGCACCAAACGATGCGGCTATTGCGGAAGAGGCTCCCGGAGCGTACAAACCGAGTGCCGAGGTAGTACGCATTGTTGATGCCCTCGGTATCTCAAACCTCGTGGCCAGGCTTGAACCCTTGGGAGTGATCAAGGGTTGAAACCTCGTTTCGGGCTGGTATGGGACCACCCCCTTGTATTCGGGCGTTTTCTCGAAGAGTGCGGTGTTACTTCAATACCCGTCACACCACATCTCCTTGCGGCACCTTTTTTCAGGGGGCAGTACAGCGTTCTTATCATACCGACCGGATTCGCCAACCCCGCGTACTCGCAGGTGCTTCCCGCACTCAAGGCATCTTCCGGAAGAATTCGTCGTTTTGTAGAGAATGGCGGAACTCTCGTTGTGTATGGTGCAGCTGACCCCCTCCCTGACCGGTACGGCTGGCTCCCCTTCCACGTGGCCTACCAGTATGAGCCGGGAAACAGCAGGATCGAGATAGAACCCGCTCACCCCCTCTCATCGATCATCAGTGACTACGACCCCGATCACATTGAGTATGATGGATTTTTTTCCTCGTTTGAAAGCGATAAAGTTGGAACGATCGATGGAAAAACTGTATTAATAGAAAAAGCCATTGGGAAAGGGTTTATCATAGTGACGAGCATCCATGAGTACCCCTCGAGGTCATTTGTCACGTCTCTCTGCATGCAGGCAGGGGAAACCTTTTTTTAGATAAAAACGAGGGAATTATGAGGTACGTCCGATGAACCGCAATACCATCTCTTCGAACTCTGGCCCCGGAGACATTGAACCGGTCGGACTAGCAATCCACGAAATTCTCAATCACCTGCCGATCACCGCAAGGTCCAGGGACAAAAAGGGCATCAGGATTGAGGACGGAAGGGTAATTGATACCGATTATTCAGGTCCCGTCCTTGAAGAAGTGCTGGCAACAAACATGAAAATTCAGCGGACTCCTGAAAGTGGCCCCTATCGTGGTGTCCCCGTTATCGTAGCCCCGGTCAGGGATGACAGCGGTGCTGCGATTGCCGCGATCGGCGTTGTTGACATAACCGGAATTTTCGACCTTGCCACGCTGATGGAGCACCAGTCTGCTATCCTGAAGCAGATCTGTGGAAAAGACCCCTGTCCCCTGCCGGGTGAGCAGATCGGGGCAAAAAGGTAAGGTTATCATGGAAGCTGCGTTTCGCGTACTTGAAATTCTGGAGAATGCCGATGGGCCCGTTTCAGGGGAATATATCAGCAATGAGCTCTCGGTTTCCCGTTCTGCCGTGTGGAAGCATGTCAAGGAACTTCAGGCGATTGGGTATGATATTTCTGCTTCCCAGACCGAAGGCTACCGCCTGACCAAGAAAAGTAACCGGCTCCTCCCGTATGAAGTTCACAAAAACCTGAGGACTACGGTATTTGGGAAGAAAATGCGGTATTTCGAGAGTACGCCGTCCACGATAGCAGTTGCAAAGGAGATGTGCGGGTCGGAAGACCCTGCAAAGCTTCACGGCATGGTGATCATCGCCGAAGAACAGACCGGGGGTGTCGGCCGGATGGGCCGTGTCTGGGTATCGCCGTCCGGGGGTATCTGGATCACCATCATTTTAAAACCGCAGATCCCGGTTGACCATGTCTTTATGGTCACCATGGCTGGTGCTGTCGCGGTTGCGCGGGCCATCCGGAAGGAATTTGACCTTGGTGCTCTCATCAAGTGGCCGAACGATATCTATATCGGGGATAAAAAGGTCGCAGGACTGTTACTTGAATTATCCGCTGAAGCAGACAACATCCACTACTGTATCCTTGGGATCGGGGTTGATGCCAACATCTCGGCCCACGAACTCACATCAGCTGTAACCGGTAGCGTGACCTCGATCAGTGCAGAGGTGGGACACGACGTTGACCGTGCCTCCCTTCTCGCACGGTTCCTGAAAGAATTTGAGAGCCGGTACAACCTTATCGAGAGCCAGGAATACGACACGGTAATCCGTGAATGGAAGAGCCTGTCCTGCACGATCGACCAGCATGTCAGGATCAGCACGCTAAAGAGTACATTTGAAGGAGTGGCGATCGATATCGATGAATTCGGGGCGCTTGTCATCAGGAAAGATGATGGCAGGGTCGAACGAGTGATCGCCGGGGATTGCGCACATAGATAACACTATTTTCTTCGTCAACCTAAAAAATAAAGAAGGTTGACGAATGCAGGGAGACCGCCAGCGAGCCCTTATTATTGCAGAAACTGCAGCATTTATTGGTCTTATTGCTATCGGGAGCTGGATATCGGTACCGTTCCTACCGGTGCCCCTTACGCTCCAGACTATGTTTGTCCTCCTGGCCGCAATGGTCATGAAGCGGTACGCGGTCATCCCTGCGACACTTTTCATATTTTTCGGGGCCATGAACCTCCCGGTGTTCCATAACGGGACGTCGGGGATCGGGGTTCTCCTCGGGCCAACCGGCGGGTACCTGATCGGCTTTATTCCTGCGGCATTTGTTGCAGGACTGGCCTATGAAAAACGGTCCACCGCATGGAATATTGCCGGGATATGCGCAGCAGAGGCATTTATTTACGCCATTGGTGGAGGCTGGCTCGTCTTCTCGACAGGGATGTCACTGCTCCAGGTGACGATTATCGGTATTCTGCCGTTTTTACCCGGAGATGCGGTCAAGGCCTATGCCGCAGATGCGATCGGGAAGCGGATTCCTCCCCGTGAGATGATACAAGGCGGAGATGAAATACCCCGGGGCGAAAAGGGATCATGATAGTTCTCTCCTCGTTAATTCATGGGGTCCTCACGATCCCGTCGCTCGTGATCCGTCCCGGCTCTACGGTGATCATTGGCCCGAACGGGAGCGGGAAAACCACGCTGCTGCAGATCATTGCAGGAATAACCACTCCTCGCATGGGTTCCGTAGCAATTGATGGGAAAAGCCCTGTATCAGTCAATACCGGGTGGCTGAACGAGTACCCGGACCGGAACCTGCTGTTTGGGACTGTTTCGGATGAGATCGCTTCACCGCTCCGCTTCAGGCAGGACCCCTGCCCGGAGGTCCGGGACCAGGTGAATAGCGTTGCGTTTGACTTAGGCATCAGCCACCTCCTTGGCCGGCGTACACGAGACCTTTCGGGCGGGGAAAAAGTCCTGGTCTCCCTGGCCACCGCGATGGTGATGCGACCTCTCGTCCTGGTACTGGATGAGTCGGACTCGCACCTTGACCAGGAGAGTACTAACACACTTACCCGGCTGATGAGGAACTCGCAGGCGTTGTATCTCGTGTGGTGTACACAGGATATGGAAACTGCGACTGGCGCAGACTATGTAATTCTCCTTGAAGGGGGTTCCGTAACCAGTTGCGGTACACCCCGTGAGGTATTTGTCGAACTACAAGGCGACTGCTTGTATCCTCTCTCATGGAGACTATCCAATGGTTCTCACTTTTAAGGATGTCAGCTATACGCGGGGCCAGTTCCGATTCACCGCGGATTGTATATTTGAAGAGGGGGTCCACCTCGTCAGTGGAAAGGTGGGGAGCGGAAAATCGACACTGGCATTCATTGCATCAGGCCTGGTGTTACCAGGTACAGGTTCTGTTCATCGCACGGGAATCCGGAAATCCCTTCTTTCTATGCAGTTCCCCGAGTACCACACGACAGGGATCACGTTAAACGATGAGGTCCGCTCCTGGGGTCTCGCCCCGGAATTAATACTTGCATCTGCCCGACTGTTTGGGCGCGGGGAGCAGGATGTAAATGTTCTCTCACGCGGGGAACTGAAACGTCTCCACCTTGAGTGTGTACTCTCGGCAGATGCGGACCTCCTCATACTTGATGAACCGTTCAGTGCTCTTGACTGCCGGGAAAAAAGAGTCATATGCAAGAGGATCACGGAACGCAGGCAGGGGACGGTCATCATCTGCACGCATGAACAGACCTGGATCCCCCCGGTGGATTTTATCTGGGAGATGAAGGAAGGTTGCCTTGTTTCATGCGGACATGTACCGGCCGCTATTACCCTGTGGAGTCTTGCACCACGTCATATCAGGGACCTCCTTGACAGGGGGCTGGTGCCCGAAAATATCTCCCCTGAATCTGTAATGGAGGCTGCATGCAGGACCCGAGAATAAGGATATTCGTTATTATTGCGCTATCGGTTGCGGCGTTTATCAGCCTTGCCGGTGCCGCGCTCGCCTTCCTGTACTGGATTTGCCTTCCTGGAAGGTTCAAAGGTATCAGGAGGCCTGCGGCCATTCTTTTTTTCGCTATGATCGTCGTTGTCTCGGTAATTACCTGGTTCACAACCGGGAATGGCGTGTCTTATTTCATCCGTATGACGGTCATCCTTCTGCTAGCACTCTACGCCTATACGGCATATGTCCCGGGAGAATTCTTCAGGGTATCAGTATGGCTCTTTGGGAAGCGTGGTTTTGACCCGGGGTTAGTTGCCGAGATGAGCATGGAGGCTCTCAATGACCTTGAAGATGACAGTTCAAAAATTCGGATAGCACTGCGCCAGAAGGGGGTTCCCCTGGGTTTTTCTACGATTATACCGGTAATAGGGATGTTCGTGCTGAACCAGATCCGGCGTGCGTACGACCAGGCAGACCTCCTCACCGTGCGGGGATACAGAAACGGAGGGGCCCTCTGCCCGGAGTTTCATCCGAAAATCATTGATTATACCTGCGGGATCGTGGCGATCTGTATTGTATTCATTGCAATCTTTTACGGTTCGTGATATTTTTATACTTCTACATTGAACTTTTGTGAGGCTTCTTGCTTTTCCAAATTTGCGA
Organism: Methanomicrobiales archaeon; assembly: GCA_037134435.1. Taxonomy (GTDB): domain Archaea; phylum Halobacteriota; class Methanomicrobia; order Methanomicrobiales; family Methanospirillaceae; genus CAIKOD01. Next base: position 7,748 of record JBAXMF010000039.1, read on the forward strand.
CAAGTCCCCGCATTCTATTGAGGTGCAGAAATGAGTGATGCCGGTCCACAAAAATTACTAATCACAGATACTACGCTGAGAGACGCACACCAGTCTCTTTTTGCGACCAGGATGCGGACTGACGATATGCTCTCCTTAGCAAAGGAGATCGATACGATTGGCTTTTTTTCGGTGGAAGCATGGGGCGGCGCGACGTTTGATACCGCAATCCGGTTCCTTGCGGAAGACCCGTGGGAACGGCTCCGCCTCTTGAAGGCCGAGCTGAAAAGCACCCCGATTCAGATGCTGCTCCGAGGCCAGAACCTCGTCGGGTACCGCCATTACTCTGACGATGTGGTTGACAAATTCGTCGAACTCTCCTGGAAAAGCGGTGTGGATGTCTTCCGGGTATTTGACGCACTCAACGACATCCGGAATATGGACCGGTCCATTTCGAAGGTTAAGGACGTCGGGGCGCATCTTCAGTGCGCGATCAGCTATACAACCAGCCCGGTCCACACCACGAAGACATTTATCGGGATGGCAAAAGAGCTCTATGCAAAAGATTGTGATTCGATCTGTATCAAGGACATGGCCGGACTCATCATGCCCGGGTCTGCCCGCGAGTTGATCACCGGCATAAAGGATGAGGTCGATATCAGGGTCTGCCTCCATAGCCACTCAACGAGTGGCATTGCTCCCATGAGTTACCAGGCAGCGATCGATGCCGGGGTTGATATCCTCGATACGGCGATGTCCCCGTTTTCGCTTGGGACTTCACAGCCCCCGACTGAAAGTATTGTTGCTTCGCTGAAGGGGACGCGGCGGGATACGGGGATAGACCTTCTCGCTCTCCGTGAATTGAGAAATGCCTGCGTAAAGATAAGGGGGCACTATGAGGGACTTATTAACCCGATATCAGAGCGCGTGGATAGTGATGTCCTGATCTACCAACTGCCAGGTGGAATGATCTCGAACCTTGTCTCGCAGTTACAGGAACAAAACGCCCTTGACCGGATGGACGATGTCCTCGCCGAGATACCGAAGGTGAGAGAGGACCTGGGGTATCCACCGCTTGTCACGCCGACTTCACAGATCGTCGGAACACAGGCTGTAATGAATGTATTGATGGGTGGTCGGTACCTGAACGTGACAAACGAGGTGAAAGACTATGTACGCGGCCTGTATGGGCGCTCACCTGCCCCGATTTGTGACGAGATACGGAGGATGATCATCGGGGAAGAAATGGTTATTACGGTGCGCCCGGCAGACCTCCTTCCCCCCAGTTACGCGAAAATGAAGGAAGAGGCGATCAAAGCGGGCCTTGTGAAAAAGGAAGACGATGTGCTCACCTATATCCTGTACCCGTCGATCGCACCGTCGTTTTTGAAGGGAGAACGAATTGCCGAAGTAATCCCCTCGAAAAAAGCGCCGGTCACCGGGATTCATGAGATGCCAAGTTCAATGGAAGTGGAGGTCGACGGGGAGATATTCTCCGTGCGAATCATATCGGTGGAAGGGAGCACGGTGGAAACCTCCGGTTCACCTGCACCAAAGATCCCCCGCGGGGATGTCAGGGGTGGCATCAAGAGTAACATGCAGGGGATGGTCCTTGAAGTAGCGGTCCGTAAAGATGCAGAAGTGAAAAAGGGAGACCTACTCGTCGTGCTAGAAGCAATGAAAATGGAAAACCCGATCCACAGCCCGGTTGACGGACACGTTACTGAAATCTTTATTGATGCAGGAGATGTCGTCAAGAACGGCGATGTTCTCCTGGTGGTGGAATGAAATTTTTTGAGAAGGTCCTGGTCGCAAACCGTGGCGAGATTGCAATACGGGTGATGAGGGCCTGCCGCGAGCTGGGGGTGGGGACTGTCGCAATCTATTCCGATGCTGACACAAACGCCCTCCATGTGAAATATGCCGATGAGGCATTCCATGTCGGTGAAGCCCCACCATCCAAAAGCTATCTGAACATTGACCGGATTATTGAGGTTGCAAAAAAATCAGGTGCTGAAGCGGTCCATCCTGGGTATGGGTTCCTCGCTGAAAATTACCGCTTCGCCCACCGTTGCCAGGAAGAGGGCGTTACCTTCATCGGGCCGTCATGGCAGACGATCGAGATGATGGGCTCGAAGATCGGGTCCAAGAAGACGATGCGGGACGTTGGTGTACCGGTAGTGCCTGGGACAGAGGGGGGAGTTAAGAATGTCGATGAGGCCCGAAAAATTTCTGATGAGATCGGGTACCCTGTCCTCGTGAAGGCAAGCGCAGGGGGCGGGGGTATTGGCATGCAGATCGTCGAGGATGAGACCTGCCTAGAGGATGCGATTAATGCAGGGATGCGGATCGCAGGGTCTGCCTTTGGTGACTCCACCGTCTTTATCGAGAAGTACCTCGTGAAGCCCCGTCATATTGAGTTCCAGATCCTCGCAGATGAACATGGCCACACGGTTCACCTCTTTGAAAGGGAGTGCTCTATCCAGCGCCGGCACCAGAAACTGGTGGAAGAGTCCCCCTGCCCGATCATGACTGAAGAACTGAGGGAGCGGATGTCTGCCTCCGCCATCGCAGTCGCAAAGGCCTCGGATTATACCAATGCGGGTACGGTTGAGTTCCTGTACAGCAATGGGGATTATTATTTCATGGAGATGAACACCAGGCTCCAGGTTGAGCACACCATCACGGAGCTGGTGACCGGGATTGATATCGTTAAACAGCAGCTTGCCATCGCTGCCGGTGAATCGATCCCCTTCGGGCAGGAGAATATTTCGATCAGGGGCCATGCCATCGAGTGCCGTATCAACGCCGAGGACCCGCTGAACAATTTTGCGGCGGACCCTGGAAAGATTGTACGGTACAGGTCCCCGGGAGGTCCCGGTGTTCGCCTTGACTCGGGGATTCATGTCGGTTATGCGATCCCGACGAACTATGACTCGATGATCTCGAAACTTTGCACGTACGGCTACAACCGGATGGAAGCGATCGAACGGATGAGGAGGGCGATTTACGAATATGTGATCATCGGAGTGAAAACAACGCTCCCCCTCCACCACGCAATTATGCATAATAAGCAGTTCGTTGAAGGGAATACCCATACCGGGTTCCTGCTTGAGGAACACATCGCGAAGACCCTGAACAGGTATGTCCGCGAAGAAGAGACTCGCATTCAGACCCTCGGGGCCTCCCTCCGGCAGGGGAAGGAAGTAGCCGCGATATCTGCAGCGGTCAATGTATACCTGCACCATAAAAAAAATGCCGGATAAATCCCGGTAATTTCAAAAATCCAGTTTTTTGAACGGTTCAATAACGTATCTCTGTTTTCCCTCCATGATCTGTTGTTCGGTATCAGAACCTTTAATAGTGCAAAAATCCTTCTTGTTATGCACTTTTGTGTGCTGCGGTGGCCTAGCTGGTTAGGGCGCCAGACTCATAGGGTTTTCGAGCAAATTCATTGGCGCCGTCATCTGAGACATCTGGAGGTCGCGGGTTCGGATCCCGTCCGCAGCATGTACACGTGGGGTGGGAAGCCCCCATTTTTTGCATGGATGAAAAATTTTGGTCCAGATACGGGTGGTATTGCACCGGCGCTGCTATAATTGAGCCAAATATCGCTGATGTGGGAACATTTGCGTTTTTATTTACTGGTGTTGTGTTTCCCTGATGATTCGCAGGTCCACACAGCTGGGGCAATGCTCCTATTTTATTCTGGAAATATGATCCCAAAAAGGACATAAATTTATTGGACCTGTTGCACCACTCCCTGGGTCTGCGTGCCGTGTATCCGAACTGCTGACTGCGGTGAACCAGTACGAGGACGTGGAGATTACGATCCAGCTGATGCAGGAGAAGACGAACCTGAGCTACAACGCAATCTACCAGGTCCTCCATGGTTACAAGAGCCGGGGGCTGACCTACAGCGGGTTGCTCGACAAGTGTCCGGCGATCAGCTTCAACGACCGGACGGTAGTCATGGACGAAGAGACAGGCCGGAGTGTACGCCGGCGGACCCATGCCTACCAGTTCAACCGCGAGATGTACCGGCTGTGGTCATCAGGTGGCTCGGTCTGGCTCAGGCCTGCAGACCCTGATACCCGGGACGGGCCGTGCGGAGATGTGGCAGGTAACGGAGGTTCTGCGGAAGGCCCCGCTGTTTCAATTTCCCCTGAAAGCGGGGAGGAAATTGC
>JBAXMF010000040.1:0-11878 GCA_037134435.1 Methanomicrobiales archaeon
CCCGGTCCATGACGAGGAACGGGTAAAGGCAGTCCTTCAGTCCTCGTTTGATTATGCCGTTGAGCACAAAATCAACCCGGTACAAGTCCAGAGAATTATGTTAATCCTGATAGAAATGAGCGAAGAATGGCAACGTGGGTGTTCAGGAGACGGTAACCTCCCCTGAATACGATTGGATTTCAGAGAGGGGCAATCCACAGACTTTTTTTATTTGAAAAATACCGTAACCAGTACAAATATTCCGATGGCTATCATAAGGCACCCCATGGCAAGCCTGACGATTACCCTGTTTTCTGTGCGCCATGCCTCAAGCCGTTCCGGCGGCAGCCCGAAATAAACAATTGCGAGAATAATAATCAACGGGACAACAAAAAGGATATTATAGAGTAGCAGAAGTGGAATACCGGCCATTATTGTCATCTTCTGCGATATCAGGGAGATAATTGCGAGGTAAATACCGCCGGTACAGGGTAGCTCAAACATCCCGACAAGGATACCGAGGATAAACGTAGCTGGGAGCGTTGCTTCCTTCACGTACCGGGTGATTTCCCCCTTTTTTGACTCAGGGATGACCAGCCAGCTCCCAGTACCACCATACAGGGCATCTTTTATCATAATGGCCCCTGCAGCGAAGGCAACGATCGCGGCTACCAGTGCAAAGGCCCTTGAAAATCCGGAGACCTGCACAAGGGCGAAAAGGCCGAGGCCAGACAGGAAATAAAAGATGAATATTGCCCCGATATAGACCAGCCCGACTTGCAACATCCTCCTTTTTGAACTGATCGACATGATTGATACAAGAAGGAAGACAAGTACCGCAAAGGCACAAGGATTGATCCCGTCCACAAGGCCGGCAACGATGACCAGCGGAAGCGTCAGCTGAGTGGTACCGGATATTTCAAGGGACGGGATCGCTTCTGTTGGCGTGGGAACCGTAGAGTTCGGATTCTGTGCAACCTGCACAACAATATCGTCCAGGTGCAATTCGATGTTCTCGACGTCCGTAAGTTCCCACACTCCTACGAATACGGCGGGCACTGGTGAAAAAGGAACATTATACCGCGTATTAAACTGCTGGAACAGCTGCTGGTTCGATGCATTGTCAATAAGGTCATACGAGCGGATAATCACATCAGGGTGGCGTTCCCTGAACCCTTCCATGAACGTGAGTGCTTTCTGGCATTCACCACACGTCTGCCTGTAAAAGAAATAAACAATCACATGACCAGTGGGTTCTGATGAGAGGAGGGCTGATATGTCGGGTGTGCGGCCGGTTGTACCGGATGGGGCAGGCCCCGGAGATTCAGCAGATGCAATCCCGGATACCAACATGAGTAGCACCAGGAAGATTACTGCAAAAAATGGGTATTGTAACCTCATTGGGACACCGGGGGGTCTGAAATTGTGATTACCAGTTATTTCTTCCCGTCCTTAATACGCTTATCTCCGTAGGGCACCTTCTTTTCGGTCACCATGGTGCCGATCCCCTCATCGGTGAAAAGCTCAAGGAGAAGGTTATGGCGGATATTACCATTCACAATATGTGCAAACCGCACCCCCCTGCTTACGGCATCGATTAACGAGGTCACTTTCGGAATCATGCCTTCGCTGATGACACCCTGAGCCATCATTTCCTTCGCCTCATCGAGGGCAAGCCTGCGATAGACGGTAGTCCTCTCCCGGTCCATCACGCCATCGACATCAGTCATGTTGATCAATTTGTAGGCTTTCAGCGCGACTGCAATGTCACCGGCGGCAGTATCTGCATTGATGTTCAGGTTCTGGCCATTCCGATCTATTGCAATCGGGGCCAATACGGGGATATATTTGTTATCGAGAAGGGTGTTGAGCAACGAGGGATCAACTACCTCGATCTCCCCCACATGACCAAGGTCAACCTCCTGTTCCTTCCCTGCAACCGTAACCTTCTGAAGGCCCATTTTTTTCGCGATGATCAGGTCCCCGTCGTTTCCCGAGATCCCGACCCCCCGGGCACCGGACTTGGCAATAAGCGAGACAATCCCGGTATTGATCTTCCCCACCAGTACCATCTGGGCTATTTCGAGGGTTTCATGGTCTGTAATGCGGAGCCCGGCAACGAATTTGGGTTCTTTCCCCATGGCTTTCATTTTATCGGTGATTTCGGGGCCTCCGCCATGCACGAGGACTACCCTTATACCGACCAGTTGCAGGAGGACGGCGTCTTTTATCGCGTCCTCCAGTACATCCGGGTCCACCATGGCGTGGCCGCCAAGCTTGATCACCATGGTCTTGCCATGGAACTGCTGGATATAAGGGAGTGCTTCGGTAAGCACCTCTTCACGTTTCATGTGGTATACCTCCCATTAATTTCGACATATTTTTCCGTCAGGTCACATCCCCATGCTGTTGCCGTCCCGTCACCTGCGTTAAGGTCAAGTTCGAATATCACTTTTTTCCCTGCCATCAGGGATTTGGCAAGGGCCAGGTCAACAACGATCTCACCGTACCGGACAAGTTCCGCACGGCGGGTCCCGTCAGAGATCCAGAGCGAGACGGCGTATGGATCGAACCTGACACCTGAACGCCCGGCAGCGGCAACCACCCGGCCCCAGTTCGGGTCCTGCCCATAAACAGCAGTCTTTACAAGTGGTGAGGTAATGACGGTCTTTGCTACCACAGATGCAGAGTCTTCCGACGGTGCGCCTGTTACGGTGACTTCCAGTAACTTCGTTGCACCTTCCCCGTCGATCGCGATCTGCACAGCAAGGGAACGGCAGCACTCTTCAAGTGCCTTCTGGAACTCCTGCAGGTTTACGCGACCACGTAACCCCGTCGATGTGCAGAGTGCGATATCGTTGGTACTTTCATCGCCGTCAACCACCACGCGGTTGAATGTCCGCTTTACCGCGAGTTTTAATGAGGCCTGGAGGTCTTTGGCGCTGACTTCGGCATCGGTATAGATAAACGCGAGCATGGTACCCATATTGGGGGCGATCATCCCGCTGCCTTTTGTAATCCCCCCGACAGAAAATGTCTCCCGCTGAACGAGAGCATGCTTCTCAAATAAATCGGTGGTCATGATCCCCTTCGCTGCCAGTATTTCGGCTGATGCGCAACGTTCGAGACACGGGGCGATCTCCTTTGCCTGCCGTGTGATCAGGGGGATATCGAGGTACCGCCCGATAACCCCCGTGCTTGCCACCCCAATCCCGGTGGCATCCAGGCCCAGTTCTCCTGCGGCAATTTCTGCCATTGCCACTGCGTCCTGGTACCCGCGGTCTCCGGTATATGCGTTGGCACAACCGCTGTTTGCGATCACGGCATTCAGTCTTCCCGCGACAATCCTCTCCTGCATCAGGACGACAGGAGGGGCCTTCATGATGTTCGAAGTGAAAACTCCGGCCGCAGTCCCTTCTGCCTGGATAAGGGTGAGACCATATTTCCCTTCCTTTACCCCGGCAGCTTTCACCCCCTCAACACCACAGATACTTTTCATCACAACTTCCCTCCCGGGGATTACCGGTCGGCCCGATCGAAGCTGCTCCCGATCCCCTGGACTATGTCGGTATGGGTGATAATACCGACGAGTCTCCGATCATCCAACACCGGAAGGCGGGCAATTTTTTCCTTGTGCATCATTGCTGCGGCCTCCTCGATGTCTGCACCTGCATTGATAGTGATTGCCGGGTGACTCATGATGTTCCCGACTTTTTCGTCGCCAATGTGGGTCAGTGCCTTCTTTGTCTTTTCCCAGTTGATCATCTCGCGGATAGGGACTTCTATGATTTCCAGCGGGGACGGGAGCCAGAGGTCATCTGATATCTGGCCGGTCTCCAGGAGGTTTACAATATCCGTGTCGGTGACCATACCGACAAGCACATCGTCATCCATTACCGGAATGCCGCCAATACGGTTTTTTTTCAGCAATCCTGCTACCTGTCGGACAGTATCATTGACCGATACAACGACCGGATTTTTTGTCATTACTTCTGAAACGTTCATTCTCATCTCACCTTATGGGAACATGCCAGCCCCGCGGAGCCCGTCATTTTCAGCGAACCCGCACATAATATTCATATTCTGTATCGCCTGGCCACTCGCACCCTTGACGAGATTATCGATTGCCGATACGGCCACGACCCGTTCACCTTCGCTCTCGACCATGATATCACAGAAGTTGGATCCCCTGACGGTCGCCAGCATGGGTTTCTGGTGCCTGATGAAATATTCACCCTTGTAGAAGTCATGGTAACATTTCTCCACTTCTTCCTGCCCCATGGGCTCTTTGAGGAGAATGTGGGCCGTCGTCAGTATCCCGCGGGTAACGGGAACAAGATGGGGAGTGAAATACACTTTTGCAGAGGAACCGAGGCGTGAGGCCTCCATGCGCATCTCGGCAAGGTGCCGGTGGGAGGTCCATTTGTAGGGATTGATATTGTCAGCGACATTCGGGTAGTGTGTCGTTGCCGACGGGTTATCCCCGGCCCCGCTGACACCCGTCTTTGAGTCGTAGATTATCGTATGGGCACGACCTGCCAGGGGTGCTGCGGCCAGCGTCGCTCCCGTCGGGAAGCAACCAGGATTGGAAATAAACCGGGCAGGCCCATAGGCATCACGGTGCAGTTCGGGGATCCCATAAGGACACTCGAAATACGCGGTATGGGGAACCTCGTAGACCTTCTCGTATATGTCTTTTGGAAGCCGGTAATCCGCACTCAGGTCAACAATTTTGATCCCTCGGTCAAGCAGGGGAGCGGCGTAGTTCATCGCCGCCGTATGGGGGACGGCAAGAAACGCGAAATCTACGTCAATATCTTCGGCGGATGGGTTTTCAAACCGAAGGTCAATCCGCCCTTTCAGGTGGGGGTGCTCTTTCACAACCGGAGTCCCCGCAAGTTTGCGCGAGGTCGCACAGGTGACTTCTGCGGATGAGTGCATCAGGAGGAGACGGATCAGTTCTCCACCAGTATATCCCGAGGCACCGATGATCGCAACTTTCATACCATACTATTCTATTGTAAAAACTTAATGCTTTTTAGGGGATCCTGATTGCAATCTTGTTATAATCATGGAATTTTAGAAAATAACAGTGTAATCAAGGTAAATGGGGACGTGGACATGCAAATTGTTTTCCTTAATCCTGTTTTATCCTGCATCAGGGTTGATTCACCTAAACATCTATCTGATATGTCGCTGAATGACCTTGAGGATAAGAAATTAAAAAAATATAAATAGGTATTTATCATGATTAATAATGTTAAATCGGTGAGTGATACATGACCGAGGATTTCGATGTGAAACTCGTCGAGGATGTCAAGTCGTATACACCTGACCCTCGTTACAAAAAGAATTCCTGGCTGGGCGACTACCGGGCTGCATATGATGAATTCCTGAAGGACCAGGATGCATTCTGGAGCAGGATGGCCCATGAACTCGAGTGGATCCAACCCTGGGATAAGGTCAGGGAACTCGACTACCCGTATGCAAAGTGGTTTACCAACGCCAAGCTGAACATCACGGCCAACTGTCTTGACCGCCACGTCTCAGGAGACCGGCGCAACAAGGCTGCACTGATCTGGAGAGGAGAAGGGGGTGCTGAAAAGATTTACACGTACCAGCAGTTGCTCTCGTGTGTCATGCGGTTTGCGAATGTCCTGAAGAAAATTGGCGTGAAAAAGGGGGACCGTGTCTGTATCTACATGCCCCTCGTACCGGAGCAGGTAATTGCGATGCTTGCATGTGCCAGGATCGGTGCGGTCCACAGTGTCGTGTTTGGGGGCTTCGGTGCCGCAGCTCTTAATATGCGGATACAGGATGCAGAGGCAAAGGTTGTTATCACCGCGGATGTCAGTATCCGGAGAGGAAAGGTCATCCAGCTGAAATCAATCGTGGAAGAGGCCATTGTCAATTCATCTTCCGTTGAGCATGTCATCGTTCTCCGGCGGCAGAGCCCGCAGGTAGAGCTCCGTCCAAACCTTGAACTTGATTTCTATGAGATGATGAGAGCAGCACCGGCGGACTGTCCGGTCGAGGTGATGGATGCCGAGGACAACCTGTTCACCCTGTATACCAGTGGCTCCACCGGAAAGCCGAAAGGGATTGTGCACACCTGCGGCGGGTACATGGTAGGCACTTACTATACCAGTAAATATGTGTTTGACCTCAAGGATAGCGACATTTTCTGGTGTACTGCAGACCCAGGCTGGATCACCGGCCACAGTTATATCGTGTACGGGCCACTCGCAGTCGGGGCAACCGTCTTCATATCAGAACTGACCCCTGATTACCCGGACGCCGGGAGTTACTGGTCGCTTATCGAGGAGCAGAAGGTCACGATCTTCTACACTGCTCCCACGGCAATTCGGATGTTCATGAAAATGGGCGAGACCTGGCCGGACAAATACGACCTGAGCTCCCTCCGTATTATAGGTTCTGTCGGAGAACCGCTGAACCCCGAAGCATTCGAATGGTATTATCACGTCATTGGGAAGGATAAGATCCCAATCCTCGACACCTGGTGGCAGACAGAGACAGGGATGCATATGATCACCACGATGCTCGGCGAGCCAATGCGCCCGGGTTTCGCGGGTCTGCCAATCCCAGGCGTTGAAGCTGACGTTGTCGATAAAGACGGCAATTCTGTTAAACCCGGGACAGGCGGATTCCTCGTTATCAAGTCCCCATGGCCCTCCATGCTCCGGACGGTCTACGGGGATGACGAACGCTACCGGAAATACTGGTATACCATCGACGGGGTCTATACCGTCGGTGACCTGGCTGTTAAGGGAAAAGATGGCTATATCATGATCCTTGGCAGGTCTGATGATATTATCATCGTCGCCGGTCACAATATCGGGACCGCCGAAGTGGAGAGTGCACTTGTTTCCCACCATTCGGTTGCAGAATCCGCAGTGATCGGGAAACCGGATTTCGTCAAGGGGAACTCAATCAAAGCCTTTGTAATCCTCCGGGTCGGGCACGAGCCGGGTGATAAACTGAAGCAGGACCTGATGTACCATGTCCGGATGACGATCGGTCCAATCGCGGTGCCCCAGGAGATCGAATTCGTGGATAAACTTCCAAAGACCCGCAGCGGCAAGATCATGCGACGGGTGCTCAAGGCCAAGGAGATGGGTATAGACCCCGGTGATGTCTCAACGCTTGATGAGTAACAGGTTCAATCAATTTTTTCAGGACTAAAAAAAATCAGGTACAGTAACGGAGGATCGGAGTATGAATGAAACTACAACAGAAAAACTATTTGGAATGGATGCGGAAAAAGGGCGCTGGGTCCTGATCATCCTTGGAATGGTGATAAACCTCTGTCTTGGTTCAATTTACTCGTGGAGCGTGTTCGTTGCACCACTTACCGCATATTTCACGACGCTCGGCCAGACAGTTACGGCAAGTGAGATCCTGCTGCCTTTTTCCGTGTTCCTCGCGTTTTTTGCGATCGCGATGCCACTGACCGGGAAGTACATCGAGCAACTGGGCCCAAGAAACGTGGTGATTATTGGCGGGTGCCTTACCGGGCTCGGATGGCTCCTCTCGTCGTTCGCTGGTTCAGTCCAGTGGCTCTATATATTTTACGGTGTGATCGCCGGTACCGGGGTCGGAATAGCCTATGGAGTACCCGTTGCCGTTGCCGCCCGGTGGTTCCCTGACCGGAGGGGACTTGCAGTAGGTATTACGCTCCTGGGGTTTGGGTTTTCGGCGCTTATTACCGCAAATATCGCAGGGTACCTTATCGGGGCTTCGGGTGTGATGAATACCTTCAGGGTTTTCGGGATCGTATTCATCTTCCTGATATTCGTCCTCGCATTACCCCTGAAATTTCCGAAAGCCGGATGGAAACCTACCGGGTGGACCCCGCCGCCGCCAAAACCCGGCCAGGCAGTTACCTGCGAATTTAACCGGGGACAGATGCTCCGTACCCGTGCATTTTACGCACTCTGGGCCTGTTATTTCATTGGCTGCCTCGCAGGACTGATGGCAATCGGAATTGCCAAACCTGTGGGTACCGATATCGGCGTGGCGACCGGGCTTGCGACCATGCTTGTCGGAGTCTTTGCGGTCTTCAATGGGTTCGGACGTCCCGGGTTCGGTGCAATGACCGACCGGATTAACCCGCGGAATACCGCAATGCTATCATTCGTCCTGATCGCTGTTGCCGCAGTCCTGCTCTGGCAAGTCCCGTCAGTCCCGGTCTATATCCTTGGATTTATTATCCTATGGGGATGCCTTGGAGGGTGGCTTGCGATCGCACCAACTGCCTGTGGCAGCTACTTTGGTACCTGTGATTATCCCCGCTGCTATGGTGTGCTGTTCCTCGCGTATGGTGCCGGGGGTATTGTAGGACCCCAGCTTGCCGGGTTTATCAAGACCTCGTCAGGATCGTACCTCGGGGTTTTCCCCTATGTCCTGGTACTCGCAGTCATAGGACTCGTAATTGCGTTCACCATGCTGAAGCCACCGAAGGCACCCCAGCAAAACTAACTTTTTTTATCCCTGCAGGTGCTTATAGATGCGTTTTCGCTGGGCTATGTGGTAACCCGAGACAATGAGCACGGTTTCGCCAAACTCTGCGTCCAGACTTGGGTCCCCTGAGTCTACATACAGGAGGGGGGTTTCCCGGAGTTTATGGGGGGTTGCAACCACGATGATGTTCCCCAGTCCAACCCGCCTTACGATCCGGGCACTAATCTGCTGGTTGCCCCGGCCGAGGATGAATCCCTGTGCACCGATGGGGCTGATGAGAATTTTAGCCTCCTCTCCCTGGAGGAGTAAATCCCAGAGTGTTTGTTCATTGATATCCAGTGCAACAATTTTCCCGTTTTTTATTGCATCAACACCCAGCAACGTCTTATTCACACCAATATCCCGGGCAATAGTCTCAGTGGTAGTCCCTGCACCCAGGACATACAGCACACCAGGGATCATTATTTCGTGGATAAAACGGGCAATTTCTCCTTTTGCCCGTTCCTCATCCCCCTCTTCAAACACGTGCTTGGAGAGCTGGACTTTCCCCGGAAGAGCAGGAGTGCGGGCAATCCCATACAAACGGGTTTTAAGTTCACCTGCCCGGTATGCCTCTTCGTCTACATCCATTATTTCGGAGTCACGCAGGGACTGCACATCATAACCGGTCACGATCTCTACGGCGGTTGCGGGATCGATGGCAAAGACGGCGGAGTACATCTTCACACCGGCAGGGATCCCGAGGATCGGCAGTTCCCGGCCAACTGCATCAAAGATGTCTCGGGCGGTCCCATCACCCCCGCAAAAAAGGACCAGGTCAACACCGGCATTTTTGAATGCTATTGCTGCCTGCTGCGTATCACTGCCACTGCTCTCCCCATCACAATGATAGAGGACCAGGTAATCTCTCACTCCTGCCTCCTTGAGGGCGGACTCACCCATCTGGCCTGAACAGGTAACATAATGAATACCAGGTTCACGGGCGAGCAGGGCAAGCGGGATGTGTGCGCGATTATTTGCCTGCGGTGACGCACCCCGGCGACGGGCTTCTTCAACATTGCCGTCGGTCCCCTTGAGGCCCACGGCACCACCCATACCGGCTACCGGGTTGATCAAAAATCCGATGCATCGCATAAAAAAGGTATTTCAGGAAATTTTGGGTATCCGGGCGATGGCCTCTTTGATCAACGCGTCCGGGTATTCGTAGTCCACCAGCTTACCTTCGTAATAGGCATCATATGCAGACATATCAAAATTGCCGTGGCCTGAACAGTTAAAGAGAATGGTCTTACCGATTCCGGTCTTTTTGCAGGCGAGGGCCTCGTCAATTGCAGATCTTACTGCATGGGAAGTCTCGGGAGCGACAATGATCCCTTCCGTACGGGCGAAAGTCTGGGCCGCATCAAAGACTTCGCTCTGGTGGTACGAGACCGCCCGCATTATTCCGTCATGTACGAGCCGCGAGACAATAGGGGAGTCCCCGTGGTAGCGGAGACCGCCTGCATGCATGGATGGCGGCACAAAATCATGGCCAAGCGTGAACATCTTGAGGAGCGGGGTATACCCGGCCTCATCCGCGAGGTCATAAGTAAACAACCCTTTTGTCAGCGTGGGGCAGGACGCAGGTTCAACCCCGATGATGTCGACATCCTTGTGCTTCCCGGTCAGCTTGTCACCGGCAAACGGGAACGATATCCCGGCGAAGTTTGACCCGCCGCCAACACACCCAATCACAACGTCCGGGTAGTCATCGACCATCGCGAGCTGCTCACGACATTCGAGCCCAATAATGGTCTGGTGGAGACAGACATGGTTTAAGACCGAACCTAATGCGTAATTGGTGTTCTTGTGGGATGCCGCATCTTCAACCGCTTCAGAGATGGCCATGCCAAGGCTTCCCGGGGTATCAGGATCTTTTTCGAGCATTGAACGGCCCGCATTCGTTTTTGTGCTTGGACTGGGGATACATTCCGCTCCCCAGACATGCATCATCGACTTCCGGTAGGGTTTCTGTGTATAACTCGACCTGACCATGTAGACAGTACACTCGAGATCGTAGAGCATGGTTGCAAAGGACATCGCAGAACCCCACTGCCCTGCTCCGGTCTCCGTAGCGATCCGTTCAATCCCTGCCTTCATGTTATAGTATGCCTGCGGGATGGACGTATTCGTCTTGTGGCTACCGGCAGGACTTACCCCTTCCCACTTGTAGTAAATCTTCGCCGGCGTCTTTAGGAATTTTTCAAGCCTGTGGGCACGGTACAGTGGACTTGGTCTCCATAAGCGAAGCACTTCCTGCACCTCTTCAGGAATATCGATATAACGGTCAGTAGTCACTTCCTGGCGGATAATCTCCATTGGAAAGATAGGAGAGAGGTCTTCGGGCTTAATCAGAGCCCGGGTCTGGGGATGGAGCGGGGGGTCCAGCGGAGTTTTCAGGTCCGCCTGGACATTGTACCACCGTTTTGGCATCTGGTCCTCGTCAAGGAGAATTTTAGTTTGCATAATAGTATTCACTTCTGTACATATTTATACATTGTTGGAGAAATAAGTTTATTGCTGGTACGGATCTGCAAAGATAATCCGGATAAAATATTAAGACTCCTTCATTTTTCTGATGCAATACTGAGCAACCGTCCGTAGATCCAAAATACAGGTGTTCCTGGCAGTCCCTTTATCACGGCTGGAATAGAGGGGGATGATTTTTTCGCATAGCCCTGATCATACCACTGCATTTATATCACCCGGAAAGGGTATACCAATGAGGGATCC
The DNA here is from genome assembly GCA_037134435.1 of Methanomicrobiales archaeon. Lineage (GTDB taxonomy): Archaea > Halobacteriota > Methanomicrobia > Methanomicrobiales > Methanospirillaceae > CAIKOD01. Next base: position 11,233 of record JBAXMF010000040.1, read on the forward strand.
CGCAGGCGCTTTATGGATGACAACGAGATACGTACATTTGTTCGAGAGATTGCAACCCGTGGTGGGAACACCGTTTCTGATGAAGAATTTGAAGGTCTTGTCAGGATTATTCGCAATTTCTGGGCAGAGGTCGAGGTCGAATCGGAACGGATCTCAAAGGCGGATAAGGAGACCATGATTCATTATTTCAATCTCGTGGTAGATTGTCTCTGCACGGCGTATATGCAAAAGTACCGGATGGATGCTCGTCATGCTCATAGCAAGGCCTATGAAGAGATCACGAGTACCGCCCTTAATCTCATTTATGAAAAAGGACTTATAAAGGAGTTTATTATGCGGTTTGAGGCAATCCCGTTGAGAGACGGAGTGTACAAAGAATTCCTCACGGAGAAAATCCTGCACCAGGAGAATGTAAAACATCGTATTGTAGACAGTGCGAAGGTAAAAGATACATGAAGAGAGGCTGTCGCACGAATGGTTTTCATTCAACAATAAGGTTAATATGGGTAAATTTGCTTGCAAAAAAGCGAGGTATAGGGTTCATTTTGGTATATCTATACTCATAATTCTCCATTTGGATAACGATTATGGTGTCGAATAGAAGGGACTAGTTACCTAGCCCCTCCCTTCCAAGAACGCACCTTGC
>JBAXMF010000041.1:0-11635 GCA_037134435.1 Methanomicrobiales archaeon
GGGACGGTTGTTCGTAGCGAATTACTCATCGAGGTGGCTGGATGAAGGACAGATTCGCCGTGCCATGAATATTTAGCCATTGCAATTACCTATTTAGGAAAGATGAGAATTTAAACTTATTTGATGAATTGGGGGTTTGTGACCGGGCAAATAGCTGATCGACGTCCCGGGAGTCAATATTTTATCAGGAGATGATCGGTCCGGGTAGAGGGGAGTCCACCTAATCTCTCACAGCAACTGAAACGGAAAGCCAGCCTGAATCAGGGGTAGCGAAGAAGGTACATGCACCAGTCCTCCGCTTCTCCATCTCGTCCATGTCATAGTAAGAGCAGGTAAAACCAGCAGGGAGTATCGCCCGGATTTCCCCTTCGGAATAGGTGGTCATGCGGTCGAGAGAAGTATAATCCCGAACATGCGAGAATATTCTTCCGGGTATGGACCGCCGCTCCTCCCGGATCAACCGGCAGGGCTTGAGGTGCTCAAACACGATGCTTTGCTCCCGTGCGATCCCGGAAAGATTGGATAGGACACCATCCATTCCCTCTCGTGAAATATAATAGGTGAGGCCCTCCATGATCACAATGAGATGACCAGCATTATCATGGGAAAGAGCATGTTCGAGAGAGGGACCATCAGTGATATCTGCTTTTATGGATGAGATAAAACCGCAGCGGTCCGGGACAAGGTCAGGATAGAGCGCCTGCTTCTGGTCCATTCCGTTCTCGTCTATTTCGATGAAAAGGCAGTTCGGTGTGAGCAGGTCAGAAAGTTCCAGGGCCAGCGGGGAGAAACCGGCACCGAGGTTAAGGATGGTCACCTTCCCCCGGGTAGAATTAACCATTGACTTAACGGTGTTGCTGATGAAGTGCTTCCGGTTGATGATCACCTCCGAGTACCAGGGGCAGATGCCATTATAGTGCTCGAACAGGCTTCTCCCGGACTCTAAGTCGAGCCTCTGAAGATACGCCATGATCAAGGAGTTATGCTGGTAGTATTGGTTTGCCCAGAGCATGACCAGCGCTGCTGTATCGGATACCGGATGCCGGACCTGAACTCCTGCCACCTCTCTTCCCTCCCATTCAAACGTCTGACCCAAAAATGTAAAAGATTATTGATGAATGTCATTCCTGATTCGTGTAATTTTTCAAATCACATCATATTATTGACCAGTTGACATTCGTTGCAAATATACGCCGGAACGGGTTCATTTCCCCGTACACGGATAAGCATTGGTGCTCCACAAACGTGACACGGTATCTGTACTACCCGGTATTCATTACCTGATTCCATTCACCATCACTCTATTATTATCCGTGGCCTTTTATGAGTTATATTCTCTTCAATGATCTTTTCCTGGAATCTGCCACGGTGTTATCTCAGCTACCTTCTCTAGGTTGCAACGAGATAGTCTGATCGGTGAAAGACTATGTGCTGATGTTCCAGGAAAGAAAATACAGGCCCTAAAAGAAAACAACACCGCAGGGAATGGATGATGATCCAGAGGAACAGGAAATTGAAGGTTAGTTACCCAGGATAGCATCTTAAAATCTGGTCTATACCAATGCATTTGCAAGGAATCAAAGTTCCACATCCATGACGTGGATAAAATCAATAACAAAAAGGACCATTACCTGTTGCTTATGGAAAAACCATTGGATACCAGGTCAACAATTCTCCCCGGTCCCGGGTACCATCATTACCCGTATCAGGACTTAATTGTCGACTGGCTGAAAGGGAAAAAATCGTAAATATTATTGTCCGGGAAACAGACGCTATACGTATGCCAACCCGTAGTTCCCCCGGGACCTGCCTTCTCTGTAAGGCAGGTATTGGACGTATAGCAATGCCCCGGCACTCCCTGGAATGTCTTAAAAAATCTGGCTGGCCGGAATCAGACGGTCCGTCGTTTGTTATCAGGGTAGAAGATTTTCACTCGAAGATGTTCTGGCTCCTGGTGCTCGCCCGCAACGACGCAACGCTCTCCGACCTGGACTGCCTTCTCCGGGATGTCTGGGTGGAATGTTGTGGACATCTCAGTGCCTTTAACATTTACGGGAGACGTTTTTCCTCGCAAAGTAATTATGATGATTTTGATGAGGATGAAGAATCCGGCTTATCGGTCCCTCTCGACGAGATAATCGGACCGAACAGCACATTTACGTACGAGTACGACTTTGGTTCTACGACAAAACTACGATTGAGCGTGGTTGGATTATCACCGGTTACACCCAAAAACAGCTCCCTCATTCTTATTGCAAGAAATAACCCCCTGGAAATACCCTGCTATTTCTGCAAGGGGAAGGGCGAATACCTGGCAACAGACTGGCCCGATGGCCCCTACCAGATTGTCGTTTGCCGCGACTGTACCAAAAAGAACGTAGAGGACCTGAACCAGAAAGTGTAATGGTGTTTCCAAACTCCCCTCGTGCCGGCGTCTGTGGATATGTGGAAGAACCCAATACCGCCATTCGGTGGTACCCGCCGGGATGGCACCTGGGGGATATCTATCCTGCCGAATCCGAAGAGGTGCTGGATGAGATCATGAACAACGATGAGGAGGACGTGTACACTCCGATAGATGAAGATGCCTGAACTGGTGCACTTTTTTTTAAAATTTGCCGAACTCACCCTTGAACAGGGCAATTCGGCCGTTATCTGATAATATCTCTGCGATTCAGCATTATTTCATCAGGATGTTTTTGGCGGTCTCGAACTCTTCTCCGGTGATCTCTCCCCTGGCATATCGGTCTTTGAGGATATCGACCGGGGTCTTTTCCGGTTCGAGCGGCTTTCGGACCTCACGGATAATCACGTAGAGGACTGCCATCAGGAAACCGAAGCACGGGATGATGGCGAGGATGAACCAGAGCGGGGCGCTCATCTTTTGATCTGTTGCATCTTTGTAGATGAAATACGCAATTACGAGCTGGACAAGCCACAGAACAACCATCACAAGGAGTCCCATTGCGGGGGGTCCGTTGGCGATCATTCCAGGTTGGGAATGGTACATCATTGCTGGCATACAGTACAGGTTATCGCCCGGGTTATTATGTCCAATGATGTTAACAATACTTTACATTCAGTATCTGGCAATTTTCCCCGGTGTTTTCACCCATTTAGATATACACGCGGATCTCTGTTGGCCGGAAGAGAAAAATCACGGATGAATGTCCGGGTTGATCGACCCCGTAAGGCCCCACATAACACCATTCCCTTTCTGCGAGATAAAGATATTCTGGTACAAAAGGTAGTGTCTTTTTCTCCAGGAGATGCATTGAGACCCCGGATAAGGAGATTACGAGCTGGTGAGGGGGCAAAATGCAGAAGGTGTTTACCCGTGAACCTGCTGTAGGAAAATCCCCGCGTTATAACCCTCCGGACTCATTTTACTCTTCATCCCATTGACGAATCCTAATAATCGGGTGTAATGAATAACTACCATTGAGACCTGGCGTCACCGTCGACGAAGGATACCAGGAGATAAAAAAAGATCTGGGAAACAATTGGTCATGCCTGAAGACCTTGAGCCTCTATCGATACCATAGAAATCCCCAGCAATCCGCAAACAATGGATACAACCAGGCGGAGCGAATCAGGCAATGCCGCGGGAAAGAGTGACAGCTATTTCATCAGTCGATATAACCCCTGGATGAGATATCCTGGTGAGTTGGACAATCAAACGGACTGATACGTTTTTAGAGCGCACCTTTCACACCAGGGGGAACAAAGAGGCTCTTTGAAGAACTGGGTAAAAAGTTCAAAAGGCTCCGGGAAGACCCAATTCTCATAACGGCGGATGGCTTTCCGGCTCGTTGCACGGCAAAAAAGTTACTGACAGGACAGGTATCAGTTAGATAGTATATTCCTACCGGCTTTTCAAAAGAATTTCTCCCCGGTGGAATCAAAAAAACCACTGGGCCACCCCTGAAAAAAATCTTTCATGATTCCCGCGAGAGGGAACAAAGATACCGCTGCATGAAAACGCCCCGGAGCTATTTTCATATCGAAAAAAGATAGGTTATCATATCCCCAATTGAAAAAACCCAGGTTGATCCAGGTACTCCCGTACTCGTGTGAATCTCCGGACCGTCACCTTGCCGGGTCCATCGCGTTGATACCCTATCGATAGGCCAGACAACAAACAAAAGACCATTTGCAGGATCTCTATGCTCAAAAAAACCCTCCTGTCGTTCAAGAGATTATCCATCAGTTATTACCTGATTTTTGTCATCGTCTGCATTACGCTCCTGGTTACCGGCTTTCTTATCACGGCCGCCTATATGCAGGCAAAGCAGGATACGATCACCCAGGACGAATATCTCCGGCAATATACCGAGCTGAATACAAAGGAGTCAGTTATTCTCGTAGATAAGGGCCTTGACCTTTTTGATAGTACGCTCAATGACAAGATGGAAGCGGCATTCAAAGTTTACCTCGCGGAATATGAAAAACGCGGGGGAGACCTCTCAAAAATTGATTATCCCGGTCTGAAAAACTCACTTGGTAATAATTTCAATGGCGAACTTGAGGTCTATGTCATTAATGAATCCGGCGTGATCATCCGTTCCACGGTACCGGCTGTCCTCGGTCTTAACCTCGAGAATTATGCTGATTACAGCCATTCGCTCCCTAAAATGCTCGCTGGGGATTCATTTGTGGCAGACAGGGTCGTGCGGTCGGTGGCGGATACCAATGCTACCAACGTAACCGGAAAATTGAGAAAGTTTGCGTTCATGCCCACCCCGGACCACCAATACCTTCTGGAGTTAGGTCTTGATTCCGGTTCCTTTGATAACGAGCGGGCCGAGCTCTCCTATTTTAATACATCAAAAAAACTGGAGGCGATCAACCCGGACCTTCAAAGCATCCGGATATTTGATGTCCATAAAAACCTCTTCACCCGGGAGGGTGTATACCGTTCACCATCACCAGATCCAGAGCAGGAGCGGATACTCGATATCGTCCTTGCAACACGGTCTGACTACGAGACCTCATCTCCCGATCAGCATACAAGGAAAAAATACCTCTTTGTCAACCTGAGTGGGGATAATGCGGCATCGGACATGAGCGTGGTCACCGAGCTGACGTACACCGATAAAAACCTCGTAAAGAAACTCAACGATCTTCTCGTCCTCCATCTCCTGCTGGGGGTTATCGCGGTCGTGCTCGGGATAATTGCTGCATACGGGGCAGCACAGTTGATCACCCGGCCCATCAACGAGATTGTTGAAGACGTGGAGATCATCTCCCGTGGAAAACTCAACCATACCATCCGGAGCATGAGGAACATTGAATTCACCCGGCTCGAACAGAGCATCAACCTGATGATCAGGAGGATCAAGGAGGAGAGTGAAGACCTGGAACGGAAAAATACCGAACTCCAGATTGCCGCACATATCCAGGAGAGTTTCCTCCCTGCGATCATTGAGCCGGTGCCGGGGTATGATATCGCGGCAATGAGCCTGCCCGCAAAAGTGGTGGGCGGCGACTTCTACGATATTATCCCGGGCGCAAGGATGCGGGGGTATAAAGACCAGGTTGGCATCATTATTGCCGACGTTTCCGGAAAAGGACTGTCTGCTGCGATATTCATGGCGCTCTCGATTGTTATCATCCGGGTGAATGCCGCCTGGCACGAGATGCCCGAGGATGTTTTCCGGGACTCAAATGCGATCATTACCGCTGAACAGAAGGCAGACATGTTCGTTACGGCATTTTTTGGCGTGCTTGACCGGGCTCTCCGGACATTTTCGTATGTCAACGCCGGGCACAACTCCCCGATGGTCCTTCATGCGCACGCTGACCAGGTCATTGAACTTGAGCCGACCGGTATCGCACTGGGCCTTATGGAAAATTCCATATACAAAAAAGCAACTATCACCCTTACATCAGGGGATATCATCGTGCTCTTTACGGATGGTGTGACCGAAGCCACGAACATCGGGGAGGAACTCTATGGTGAAGAACGGCTGAAAATAATTATTCTCGCAAACGCCGGGCTCTCCGCCGGTGAGATCACCCAAAAGATCCTCCTTGATGTACAGGAGTTCACGGGTGATGCACCCCAGTCAGACGATATTACCATCCTCGTGGTTAAAGTCAACTGACCGGTGAGGAACATAGTGCCAAAACGGTTGTGGAATGAACGGTTATTTCCCGGCTCTTGGTTGCTCTGTCAACCAATCTGCTACCCAAGGGCCCTCTACACCTTAATTTTTGGAATTGTATTTCATAGATTTCTCCCGTTGTTGTGTCGATTTAATAAAAGAGGCCTGAATATTGATTATATACCCCTAACTCTGCCCTGTTCAGACTGAAAATGGCAGAAGAATTACATCGCCTGCGGCAACCCCGGGCCTGTCTGAAATATGTGCTGTAAAAAAATTTATTGCTCTAAATTAACCTGGATTGACATATTTGAAATGACCGTCCCGTTTTTCTCAAGGGTGATAGCAAGCGGATAGGTGCCCGGGTCAAGTCCCGAACACTTTGAACAGGTGGGGAGATGATAATCATAGAAGAAGACATTCGGGCCCGGTGTAAGATTCGCACGCATGATATGCGATAAACGTGTCTGCCCGTAGCTATCCGTTATTCCTTCAATTTTCAGAGAAGTGTCGGTGGTAAAGCCCGTGGAATTGACGAGGATCTTCATCATCATGACGTCGTTGGAATGATAGAGGTCCTTGTCCGTCGTCACTGAAAAAACATTCGCTCTGGCAGGCTTGAACATGGAGGTAAGGAACAGGGCAGACGCTGCGATAAGTATCACCACTATCACAACGGTAATGAGAACGGTACTTTTTTGCATTCAGGAAGCTGTTTTCCCCTGCTTGCACATAAAAATAGTTATCTTATCCTCGAAAATGCGGGAAAAAGGTACAGCCCAACGGTTCAGGTCCTGCCGGTAACCACTGCCCGCAGTTCTTTTTCAAAACGTGAATCCCGCGGTGTGCGAAGGAACATAGGTAAGCAGCTTTGGTAATGACACCGGAAGGTAACCAGAAGGATTGAGACAAACGGTCCCTGGTAATTTTTAACTCATAAAAAAGAGGTGCCTAAATTCCCGGATCTTTCGCATGAATATCAAACAGATTTTCATCAGGAGGGTTGGTAAAGGGAGTTTTCAGGGGTATTTTTTCAGGAACCTGATCACCTGTTCAACCACTTCGGAATTCCTCGGCATTTTTATGTGGCTATAATGATCAGGGTACTGTTTAAAATTTTCCAGGTCCCTTGGCAATATAACGATTTCAGCACCGGGAAGATGTGAATCTGCATGGGTGACGATGCCATCACCTTCCCATGTCAGGTGCCAGGTACCGTTCGGGAGAAGTCCAGGGGTCTTTCCTTTGAATTGTGGGAAGAGATCTGGTGTCTGCGTCAGGTTGGTGGAGATGATGATTCTATACGCAATATCGTTTCTGAGCCCGGCCCGGGAAAGTGTCTTCATCGTCTGACTTCCCGGACGAAATTCCTGGACAATAACGTCATCTGCAGGAACATATCCCTCCGGTACAAAGACTCCCGTCAGCCTGTTGATGACCTTCGGACCGTGGTCAGGGTGATTGAACAGTTCTGCCATTGCTGAACCGTTATTCGGTGGCCCGATGCCGATAAGCTGCCGGACTTTCTCCCTCTTTTCCTTCCCGTCTATCACTTCAAGCAGGTACCGGGCTATACAGGTGCCCATGGAGTGGCATACAATATCGAGGTCGCCAAGGTAACCCATCTCCTCTCGCATCGAGTTGATATAGTGCTGTAACCCGTTCGCGATCTCTTCGAGTGACGTATCATCCATCGCGACGTGATCGAAGTTCCAGAAGGAGATCTCCTCCTCTGACAGCCTTGGGACCAGTTTTTTCCAGATGCCTGGATGGCTCTTCCAGCCATGGCCCAGTACAACGGGGACGTCCTGCATATCCTGTGCATTTATTTTGTTGCAGAATACGATAGAGGTTTTGCCCGGGTATGAAAATTGAATTATTACCGGCCACGACATTTCAGGGAAACCCCCGGACCCATTGAGGGTACAGGAAACCCCGGGAAGCGCCCTGCCACCATTCGGCAAACGCACGTAGTATCATACTGCGAATAGTTGTTACGATCAATTTTACTAAAAAATACCGACCGAATGAACCATATCATCATGAACACTATAGTCCAGACGGAATAGCAATGACTGATACTACTGCACCCGTCCCCATCGCAAAGGGGCGGGAGATTGTCAATATGTTGCCAGGGATGGCAAATCGCCATGGCCTGGTTGCGGGGGCGACCGGTACGGGAAAAACCGTTACCCTACGGGTACTTGCGGAAAATTTCAGCGGCATGGGTGTCCCTGTCTTTATGGCAGATATAAAAGGGGACCTTTCCGGCCTGGTGAAGGCAGGTGGGGATAACCCAAAGATCACCGAACGGGCAACTGAGGTGGGTCTTCCTGATTTTACGTACGACGGCTATCCCGTCACGTTCTGGGATGTGTATGGGGAACTCGGCCATCCCGTGCGGACAACCGTCTCGGAGATGGGCCCGCTGCTCCTGGCCAGGGTCCTTGATTTAAGTGACATTCAGGCAGACGTATTGACCCTGCTTTTTAAAGTTGCGGATGACCAGGGCCTTTTGTTGTTGGATTTGAAAGATCTCAGGGCAATCTCCCAATACTGCGGCGATCATGCAAAAGATCTCCGGACAGAATATGGGAATATCTCAACAGCAAGCATCGGTGCGATTCAACGGAGCCTTCTGACCCTTGAACAGCAGGGGGGCGACCGCTTTTTCGGAGAGCCTGCATTGAACGTTATGGACTTTGTCAGGACCGATCCCTCCGGCAGGGGGATGATCAATATCCTTGCATCCGACCAGCTGATGCAGTCACCAAAAATCTATGCTACCCTCCTGCTCTGGCTCCTGTCTGAGTTGTTCGAAAAATTCCCCGAAATCGGGGACCCTCCGAAGCCTAAACTGGTCTTTTTTTTCGATGAGGCCCATTTACTCTTCCAGGACACGCCTGATATGCTGAAGGAACGGATCACACAGGTAGTCAGGCTGGTCCGGTCAAAAGGTATCGGGGTATATTTTGTTACACAAAACCCTCTCGACCTCCCGGACCCGGTACTTGGCCAGCTCGGTAACCGTATCCATCACGCTCTCCGGGCGTTTACACCAAAAGACCAGAAAAATGTAAAGGGTGCCGCCCAGACGTTACGGGCAAACCCGGCGTTTGATACCGCCAGTGTAATTATGGAACTACGGATAGGGGAAGCACTCGTCTCAATGCTGGACGGCCAGGGCAGGCCTAATGTTGTAGAGCGGGCACTTATCTATCCACCGCATAGCAGGATGACACCGCTCAACCCTCAGGAACGTAACCAGGTGATTGGAAATTCCCCCTTCCAGGCACAATATGCGACTATTGTCGATCGGGAATCGGCGTACGAAGAATTAAAATCCAGGGCGCAAAAGGCAGTCCCCCCTGTAATTACTGAAAAACCAAAAGAAATTTCACGGAAATCTCCTCCACCCGATAAGCGATCCGGGTCGGGTGATCTTCTCGGCAGTGCTGCAAAGGGTGCAGCGGTCGTCATCGGAAGCCAGATCGGGCGTGAAATTATCAGGGGGATGCTCGGTTCATTAACCGGGACCAAAAAATGGTAACCAGGTGGTAGTGGGACCCGGCAGATTCCTTTTTGCAGGTGCCGCAACAAATCAGGTATATTGCGCGTAAATCGAATTTTTCCACGGGGTTACGCTTTTTTTACCTCGTCGCCCAGTGCTTCCCCGCTCCGCATCTGGTACAGGGCCATCGGGTCCATCTCGCTAAATTCTTCAGTTCCTGTCCTCATCATGACGTTTTTTATGCCACTGTTGACAATCATTTTCGAACAGAGAAAACAGGGCCATATCCGGGTCAGTTCTTCTGTCTCTACATCGTAGCCTGCAAGGTACAGTGTGCACCCGCGTGCGAGTTTTCCAGCCTGGAGAAGGGCATTCATCTCTGCATGGACACTCCTGCACCGTTCATAGTTCGAACCGGACGGGATATTATGGTCTTTTCTCCAGCAGTTATTCAGTTCCGTACAGTCCAGTTGTTTCCTGGGGGCCCCGGTGTAACCGGTGGAAACGATCGTGTTATACTCGTCGACGATGATAGCGCCAAAATTGCGCCGAAGGCAGGTACCCTGGTGGGCACACCGGTATGCCAGGTCAAGAAAATATTGGTGCCTGTTGGTCCGCATCGAAAGAGGTTATGGCAAAACATTGTATTAAAGAAGCAGGGTTTGTACCGGGTGGGAACTCTCACACGGTCTTCATGTGGTCAAAGGTCTAGAAGAAGTGATTGAAAAGGAGATAGATGCCGAGCACGAGTTGCAGGATTATGAATGCCGGGACTAACAAAAATTTTGTTTTACTCGTTTTATGATGGCATACTTTCATTGCCACATATGCCCCGAACGGGCCGAGGAATGCGCAGAATAGCAGGGTATTCTCCGGCGTCCTCCATGTGTGGTTCTCTGCTTTTCTTTTATCATTCAAAAAAATGACAAAGGACACCCCATTTACAAGAATGAAAACGATTAAAAAAATGACCAGTGCAACGATAACAACCACCACCTGTTTTTCAGAAGTTACCCTTGTTATAACATGAGATCTTTCTGGAATATCACCATATTTGTATCTCTCTCATCGGTGATCTCAAGGCGCCATCTACCGTGCGGAGTGAAGGGTTCGACACCACCCCATTGAGCGAAATTAAAAATACGGGCTGGATCGTTTGTGAGCCAGTACTGGTTGGGTTCACCGACATCTCTCCGGAATACATAAAATATCTCACCCTTTTCAATTTCCGTGCCTTTCATGGTAACAGACTGGACCACGTTAATCATCCGTCCATTGGGATCAATGAGCTTGATTTAGTCTGGTTTATTCCCAGGTGGCTGTTCGTGGTATAATTCTGGGTAAGACGGTCACCGGCCATCTGGTCAAACCTGATCACCGGTACTGTCTGGGTATGAGGTGAACTAAATGATACACCATTCACCATATCAACAGAAAATGCAGCAAGGACTGGTTTATGGGGGAGCAGGGGGTAACCCATCATGATGGCTGCGATAACAGCAGAAAGTGCTACGACAAGCAGAACCATGAGGATTGTCCCAATCACTTCAGAGACGGCGGTGTCAGGACGTGATTGCATAGCAATGTATTGATCTGGCAGGTAGTAAATGTATTTTAGAACTCGTTCTCAATGTACGAAAAGGATCGGCCAATTTTGATGGTGAATGTAGTGCGGTGCATAAAATTCGGTGGTATTCGGTATGGTATCCCACAATGGCCAGAATATCATGTTTTTCCCGGTTGACACACGGGTGATAGTTACATCAGTGATCAGTGTAGTGGTTGATATTCTCCTGAAAAACATGAAGAGATTAAAGCCGTGCTCCATTCATCCAATACCCACCATCAGTGAATTAAAAGTAATTTCACCCCTACTCCCACAACCTTTTCGGTACATACCCCCATGTATCCAGAATTATTGTCTGAAATAACAATCAGAGCGTAAAATGGCAATTATTCATTCTCATAGCTATGAGTTAAGTACATTTGAAATGATCATTTCGAAATGACTGACTAG
>JBAXMF010000042.1:0-11509 GCA_037134435.1 Methanomicrobiales archaeon
TGCTTGCAATTCTGCTCACCGGTTGCACCAGTCAGCCAGTAACAACGGCACCTGTGGTGAATGCGGGACCAACAGAAACACCGACCGTGATCCCGGTATCGACCGTGGTTCAGGGTTCTTCATCATTCCCCACGGGAGTGAACTGGCGGCTGTTTTCATATACTGATGAAAAAGGCGGGATGGCCAATGTAATTGGAGAACAGCCCGTTACCGCCCTTTTCAGGGCAGACGGGACCGTGACCGGCTCTTCAGGCTGCAACCAGTACAACGCGGGTTATACAACGAGTGGATCTTCGATTTCGATCACTCCTGGCATTTCTACGCTGATGGCCTGCGTTCCAGTTATCATGAGCCAGGAATCACGGTACTTTTCATTAATCGCCAATGCAACAACCTATTCCGTAAATGGGGATACTATGGTGTTCTTTGACAGTTCCGGGAAGGTAATCCTCGCGTACAAACGGCCACTGGATATCCCTGTAACCACATCGGCACAGGCACCGGTGGTCGGCTCATGGGACCTGTTGACCTACTATAACGGGAATAATGCAATGGTATCGGTACTTTCAGGTAGTACTATTTCTGCAGAATTTATGCCTGATGGAAAAATATCCGGCTCATCAGGCTGCAATGAATATTCGGCCGCCTACTCGTTAAACGGCCAGACTCTGGGGATCATCCAGGTGAAAAGTACAAAAATGTCATGTGACCCTGGTATCATGACGCAGGAGAATCAATACCTGGCATTATTGCCTAAGGTGAATACCTACCAAATGAGTGGAGACCAGATGGTCTTGTATACGGTGCTGGGGCAAAAAATCCTCCAGTACAAGAAGGGGGATGTCGGTACAATAACGGCTCCTCCGAAATCAACACCCTCTACATCCCCGAGAACCCTGGTTGGGGCATGGGCCCTGAAATCATATACTGACGGGAAAGGCGGGTATGTCCCTGTCCTCGAGGCCACACCGGTTACAGCAAAATTCCTGGCAGACGGGAGTCTCTCCGGGTCTTCGGGATGCAACCAGTACACCACGACCTATTCAGTAAGCGGTGAAAGTATCAGCATCAGCCAGGCCGCTACAACGCGAATGGCCTGTGAACCGGTTGTGATGTCACAGGAGACTACCTACCTCACGCTCCTCCAAAAGGCAGGGAAATTTGTAATATTTGGTGATTCCATGACATTATACGATTCGACAGGTGCAGTCCTGCTGAACTACAAGGCCCCCTGAATATCCGTCCCCCCCCAATTCATTTTTTCAAAGCAGATAAATTTCCCCTCATAATCCTCATTCCTGGGGGGGTATATTTTTAGTATAAGTGGAAATTGTTAGGGGTGTTGTACAAATTTTCATTGCCTGATGGTCTGATGACTATTGGCATCATGGATATTTTTTTCAGGGTTCGTCGAACCAAATCGTTTTCTGAAAGCGCGAAATAGGTACGTGGTAACTTCCATGAAACACAACGATAACACTTAATACTTTTTAATTCCAGTACGAACCACTCAAGGAGTGAGTAATTTTGGAAAAAACACGACCTATTGGCGTCACAATCCTGGCCTTTCTGGCCATTCTCGGTGCAGTTAATGCGTTAATCTATACGTTGCAGATGTTGCATATCGTTCCTGTGTTCATTGGATCTGTTGCCTTTTTTACGTTCAGTCTGATTGGTGCCTTCTTCTGGGGCCTGTTGGTCTTCATATGGCTCTGGGTATTTCGGATGTTATGGGAGGTCAATCCGCAGGGGTGGATGTTTGTGACACTGATCTCAATTTTTAACCTGATATTCGGTATAATCAACGTGATTGGGGCATCTTCGTGGCAGGCGATGGCGCCACATATTATTATCAGCGGCTTGATCCTGATCTACTGCATGCTGCCAGGCACAAAAGATGCATTCGGGATCCCAAAGTAGGGTTGTAACCGGACCATGATTTCAAATTAATTTTTTTCTGATTTACTTTAAGACCCGAATGCCGGAGGTTCCTGATCATTTGGGGCTCGTACCGTTGATCAATACAGGCAGTTATTTCGTAAAATATTCCCTAGTATTCCAGGTTTCGAATTGTCCCGGTTACGGGAAAGAATACTCCTATCTGGCAAGAAAAGGAATGTCCACAATTGCAGGTCGCCAGGCGATTTTTAGGGTTCTTCCTTTCATACCATGGTTTGGAATGACCAGAAGTCTAAAAAAATAATTACTCAAACAAGGAAAAACCAGACCCTCAATAGCATGGAAACAATGGACGATGATTTGTGTGTATCCGGAATATCATGAAGGCCGGATATTACTCATACTTGTAATCGGGACGGTTACGTTGGGTTTTGCGGGAGCAGATAAAACCGCTAATACCACGGGTTATCTTCAGGTGTCTTCCACACCTGTCAGGCACAGTGGTTTTCCCGGGATGCTGTGTACCCAGGGATCACCCCTGGACCAACCGTTTTTGTCAATATTACCGACCTGAGCCCCCGCGAATACACCTGGCTATTTAGAAACCCGATTACCTGGATTATATTTCAACCGTGAAAATAGTGTCCGGACAGACCGTGAAAGTCTTAAGCAAATCTTTAGATTGCTAATGTAATGTATCAGAAAAGCCCCGGAAACCCCGTCAATACGGGTATATTTGTAGTAATCGTTGTACTGGTCCTTGTCGGGTTCGTTGTTCTGTATTTGGGGTGCAGAAGGAAACAAAAAGGACCAGAGATGATTAAGCTGGATTAATTTATCTAAAATAACGAATAATTATCCGCCTCTAGTTTTAAAAAAAAGGTACTGTTGGGTTTACATACCAAGGACTTTCTTCTTGGCAGCGGGGAACTCTTCATCCGATAGTACACCTGAATTATGAAGTTCTGCCAGTTTCTGCAGCTGTGCCATGGTTGCATCATCCATACCACAGGCTGCCGGTGAAGCCTGTTTCTGCATCGCCTCGGCCGCACCCTGCTGCTTTGCCTGTTCTACCGCTGCCTGCTGATGGGACTGCGCCTGCGCCTGACCTGCTGCCTTTTGCCGGCCCATTTTCATTCCTGCTACGAGCATTAATCCTCTTCCTCTCATTTCATACACCTCCCTGTGCTATCAACTTCTGCTCTACAATCCTGACAATTTCGGGGGATACGACCATACCTATCATCTCCGCCTTTGAATTGAGGAGGCCTTCCTTTAAGTGGATCGCCCATGTGTTTTCGTATAACAGAATCGCGGCTGAGCTGTTGCTTGGCAAGACCTCGGCAATCGCTTCAATATCGTCTATCGGCAACCATTCGCTGGCTTTTGCGGCGAATGCACTGAACGCATCCCCCTCAACTCCACCGAGGTTCTTTGCTTCTGTAATCAACACATTGCCTTTATGGTCTTTCAAAACAAAGCGAGGTCGATTATGCGAATGGTTTTATCTTTTTCCAGCCTGGCAAGTTCAGAGGCAATCTCCCCGCTGAACTGGTTCCCCGGAAATTTGACTATAATATAGTCCACCGGACTCATGATCCGGCTGGGTTTTTGAGGTATACTTGTCGTCATACTACTCCTGCAGTGTGACTCTGATATGAGATGTCATCAGCAAATGTAACTTCCAAATATTACATATTAATATTCCTGTCCGGCGCACCCGGTTTTTCTGGATCGTAGTTCCCCGGAATCCACCCGGTTGGTACTGGCCACTATGTATTGAGTGAGGGGGAATTTTGTACCTGTATTCTCTCTCTCCTGCCAGCTATTCATTGGTGAAATCGGTACAAACGCAGATATTAAGGTATTATTCAAAAAAATTATGCCCGATTCATCCTGCTTCTGAGCCTGACCCCGTTAACCAGCACCATGAGACCCATTAAAAAGGCGATGACACCAACGATTACCAGGAGTACCTGAATCATGCTCTTCGGGTCAAGTAATATAAATATCCCGAATAGGAGTGAGAGGATTGCGATGAGAATCCGGCTTGTAAAACCCTCAGGAATTGCCGCACGACCTTTTTTCGCCCGTGCAAGCAGGATAATGGCACTTGCAAACATCCATAGTGCAAGTATCCCAAGGATTACAACTATCCACAAGGCCAGGGGAAGGTAAAACGCGATTATTCCCGCAATTATGATCCCAATTCCACGATACAAAAGACCCCCTGGAAGCACTCTGAATGGACTGAACGCGATGCCGTGCCATGAGGTGATGATACCAAGCCCGACAATCGCCAGCGGGACCAGGAGAAGCATGATGCCTTCAAACGTAAGCAATGGGTTTGCGGCGATAAATATCCCGACGAGCATGAGAAGGATACCGGCAAGGACCTGTTCCTTCCAGGACTTTTTCTGGTCTTCCAGGATCTCTTTTTTATCCCCCGTCTTTTTTCTGGTACCGGCAATCAGGGTTACAATGGTATCCCCGATCATGAGGAGAAGGGGTGCATCGTCAACGAGATGAAGGTAGGGGTGGACCTTTGGGTCATGGTTATCAAGGTGGACATGCCATTCTGTCTGCTGTTCATGGCAATGGAATTGCCCTTTCCGATAACTTGCGATGGTTCCTGGCGAAGGAACATTAATCGGAGATTTTATCCAGCCAGAGTCAAGGGGCTCAGTAACCGCGTCTTTCGGGACGATTACCTCCCATACCCCTTCATGCAGCGGGCCAAGGAATTCATCTAATTTTGAAATGTTCTATTCCTCCTGTTCGTAATCAGGTAAGAGATATTACCTGTATTAATACCTCACCTGATAGTCCTTACTGAAACAAGGAAAAAATCCGGAGCCAGGAAAAATTGTACAGATTCACATAGACAAATATTTCGTTCATCCGTTCTTTTTAAGGCTGATATTCTGAAATTCTTCTCCACATTTGGGGATAAAAAGGAATCCATTAAGTTTTCCAGATCAGATCTCAATTATGCCTTGATTTCTCTTAATCTGTTATTAACAATCAGGGTTTAATGGTTTTATACCCGGAAACAAATATTTCGTAATCCTGAATGGCAACTCTCCAAGGCAATCATGATCATCGTTGGGATTGGAATTCCCTTAATTTCAAGAGTTAAAGTATACCATGGGTACCTTTACAAACGGTGCTACTCCTTATGATACCGATGTATTGAAATTTTATTTTTAGATCTCATTTCCAAATTATTGGAAAATATCTTGCGTTGTGCGGATGTGAATTTTCCAATGGAATAAAAAAAAGATTTCCTAAGCTGAGATGCAGTTAGAAAAAAAATGATACCTGTGGATATTTTTCCGGGATAACCCTAAATAGTCCCAAAATGAGAAATCGCAATGAATAAATTTTGAGGGATTAATCACTCAAGGTGGGAAAAAATGAAAAATGAAGATGTAAATAACCCTGACTGTTATAGCGGATCACAAAATAACAGCCCGGAAAAAAGGGGTGTCCATTTTTTTGTCGAATTCCTCGCGGTTAACAGCAAATGGCTTTTCAGCCTTGCCGTTATCGGGACAGGGCTTATTTCGGCTGTCCTTTTTATTTATGGGTTCATCCTGAGTATTTACGCGATTTTGTACGCCATCGCTCTTTTCAGTTTCGATATCCATGTGGTCCAGGATTTCCTTGCAAAAGCAATAGAGATCATCGATATATTTCTCGTTGCGACCGTATTTTACCTGATATCAATGGGGCTGTATGAACTCTTTATTGCAAAAGCCCCTCTTCCCGGATGGGTAAAGATATGCAATCTTGATGACCTGAAAACCAAGCTTCTCGGGCTTATTGTTATTGCATTAGCCGTCATTTTCCTGGGGGCTGCCCTAACCCTCGCCAAAGGATTAAGTATCCTTGAGTTTGGTGCTGCGGTGGCAGTTATGATAATCGCAATTTCTGCCTATCTGTGGGTCAAACATGAATAATACCCGGATGACTAAAAGATATCGTGGATAGATAATTTCTTTTTTTCATCAGATGCCCGATAAAAACGCATCGAATGCAACAAATAGTTTTTCAGTAGTTCGGTTACATTATTAATTCAGGGGGATATCCGAATGGTATCAGAGGATGAAAAAAATAATGAAAAAGGGTTTGGATATGAAATTTTTATCGCCCTTATCTCTGGATTATCCATCTTTAACCTGGCTATCGTTTTGATCCCGGGTGTAAATCCCGAGGCCGTCCAGGTCGTAGAAATAATCAACCTGTTCCTGACGATAATTTTTGTTCTTGATTTCGTGTACCGGATCACTACAACAAAGTCAAAGTCTTATTATTTCGTCCATGATTTTGGATGGGCTGATTTACTCGCCTGTTCTCCGACCTTGAGATTTTTACGGCTGTTCCGTATTTTCAAGGCCTACAGGCTCCTTAAAAAACATGGAGCCAAAGAAATAACCGACTATCTCTCGTATTACCGGGCTGCAGCAGCCTTGTACATCCTCATTTTCTCTGTGATTATAATCCTTGAAGTGGGCTCATTTTTAGTATTGTCCGCAGAAAGTATGGCACCTAATGCAAATATCACTACTGCCGGTGATGCACTGTGGTGGGCCTATGTGACCATCACAACCGTCGGGTATGGCGATAAGTACCCGGTTACCGGTGCAGGGAGGCTCGTTGGCATCCTTGTTATGACAACGGGTGTGGGGATTTTTGCGACTTTTGCCGGGTTTATATCCAACAAACTACTCACGCCGCCTGATAAAGTGGAAGAGGAAAAAATCGAAGAGGATATTTCGGAATTTGAAAAACAGATAATCTCGCGAATGGATGAATTTAAATTATCCCTGTTACAACAGGAAAGGAAAAACAACGAGATCTCGGGAAAACTTGAAAAACTGGAACGAATTCTTGCAGCGAATAAGCCTTCATTATCGGTTGATGCTGAAGAAAAACCCCTTGAGGGACCACAACCCGGGGAAAAATATTTCAAAGAGGGGAAATCAAAAACGGATTATAAATCCACCTTCTGGAAAAATATTCCCGAAAAATAGCCTTTTTTAATCGGAATTAGGAATCCTGCACATACTCGGATGGTATTTGGAACAAGGTCCCCGCCTTACCCCGTGTCCGGATGCTCCTGTTGCGATATCACTTGTGAAAACCCGTTTGAAAACGGAATTTTTTCATTTTATCGGGTGGTTCGGGCCACGCGGACTTGCATCAATGATACTTTTGCTCATAACACTCAACGAAGCCCCGGGTATGCCTGGTCTAAAGACAATAGTCGTGGTAGTGAGTACTGCCGTCCTTATCAAGCGTTTTTGCCCACGGGATCACAGCAAAGCCTGCTATCGAATGGTACCATGCAAAAATTGCTTCATTGCCCGCTGACGGCACTGGACTGAAAGTGGTAGTAAAATCTCCTACACGAATCCAGGCAACGATGAAAGATGAATAAAGAATTAATCAAGGGAAGAAACACAGAAGAAATAATTGGATGGTTTCCCCGTGACAGATGAAATCCCCCAGGTCCAGAATGTCAACCCGAAAATTTGGCAGATAATTCTGATTGCAATGATTGCAATCGCGTTTACAGCGATTTGGCTTAAAACATACGAGTCGCTTAATGAAGTTATCTAGATGAACGAGTATGTGAAAGCCAACCGCTGGACAATTCCCGCCGGGGTTATCTTTTTCTCCATGCTCGTCGGCATCTGCCAGAAATACCTACACGCACCGGATGTGATCCAAGGTGGGTTTACCGATTCGATGAAGGGCGAGGGAGATCTTTCAGATAATAAAACCTTCCCGGGTACCTTACTGTCGTCATTTTTTTCACTTTTTTCAGGGGCCAGTGTCGGGCCGGAAGGTCCCCTGGCAATTCTGATCATGGAAATTTCTGCCTGGTTCAGAGGAAAACTTAAGATTATTAATGAGGCATCCCTCGGGTTTGATGTTGCGGCATTGGCATCAGCGTAAAACGGTATTATTGGGAACCCCCTTTTTACCGCAGTCTTTGCAAAAGAGTTCAATGTTGGTAATAAAGATGCACTGAAATTTCTGGCATGGAACCTTCTTGCAGGGGTCATCGGTTACCTTTTCTTCTCCCTGCTTGGGTTGCAATCGTTTGCCAGTTTACTGGCATTCCCCCCCGTCGATAGTCTACCTCCTTCATACGTAATCTATGCGGTTATCCTTGGTGTACTTGGTCCGTTAATCGCAGTTTTTATGGGACTCGTGATGTGAGGTGTGGGGGATCTCATAAAAAGGCCATTTAAAGACCGGATCATGACCCGGATCCTTTTTGCGGGCGTGATCATCGCAATAGTATGCTATTTCATTCCTGAACTGATGTTTTCAGGGGAATCATCGATTCACTCGATTATTATGAACCCTGCTCATTTTGGGGTCACCATGTTGCTCATTATGGCAGTCCTTAAAATTGTTCTCCTTGCTTTGTCGTTCAAGTGTGGCTATCTTGAGGGCCCTATTTTCCCCACTTTGTTTATCTGTACCATGGTAGGACTTCCGCTAAGCCTGATGTCCCCCGGAATCCCGGTAGGTATCCTTGTAATGTGTCTTGAAGTGGCGGTTATCACGATAGCATTAGGTGTACCCCTGACTGCCATCTTTTTGATAGTGGTTATTGGTAATACAAATCAGTACATGATGGCATTACTGGTCCTTTCTTCGGTAGTGGCCCTAATGATGGGTATTGGACTAAGGGAACTAAGGGAAAAACAAGCAAAAAATAAGAGGATTTCAAGTTAAGGGATGTAATTAAAATAATATCCACCCATTGGTGTGTATTTTTTTTTATTTGCTTCATTATTGAGTATTTATGAATTTTATCAATATACCCGGGGATCCACACCATTATGTTGTGATCTGCGCCACAGGTTAATCCGGCGGCCGGTTACTTCACAATTGAAGAGACGTATTCGATTGAAACCATCAGGATTTCCAGGTCTTTCCGGAGGTCTTCCGACCGCTCCCGGTTAACCTGGATCCATTCTTTCATCGGTTTCCTGCCCATCGGCTGGAAGCGGACAATTCCTTCCCGGCCAACCAGCGAATCCGCAATTTTCCCTGGGATTTTAATTCCAATTCCCTCACCGTAGACACAGGCAAATAATTTCCTGTCTATGTAGTATGCCGGGTAGCCAAACATCGTACCTGCAATCACCCCGGGAATTTGCAGCAGAAGAGAGTCGAGGACCTCTTTATGCTCCTGGTTAAAACCCACCCTGTTCATGATCACATTCCCTTGATTTGAGTTGTTGAAAAAAAAATTAACCCTCCGAAGGCATTCCGTCTGGCTGGACATCAGCCTTTTCTACCCTGATGGTGCTATTGATAATTCTTTTTGTGCAAATTGCGATGGTCTTCTTTTGAAATAAGTACTGGTGGAGGAATATATCAATCGGGTCCCACAAGGCAACCCAGCAGAAAATTACGATGGCACCAATTACAATATCTGCGAGGACTTGGTCTGTTATATTGGAATAGAGGAAAACCAGAATAATAATGAGTACTGTAGAGATACTGAGCCCATAAATAAGACCGTATTTCATTCGTTTCCTCAGGACCCGCAACCTTCTCCTCGCACCTTCGCACCGGTAGATAAAATATGTTTTCACCGCTTCCGGCAGATCCGATTCAACCTCTTCTGTCACCTGCGAAGCGGGAAACCTGATAACATAGTTAACCGGTTTTTTCGGTTCCCGATCGATAATTGCCGCGACCATCGCCAAAAGTGAATCTTCAGTAAGATCCCTGTTTTTTACAGGCGACGGGTCATCGGGGTCGAAAAACTGGTCAACACGTTTGAAACTTAGTTCGACGACCAGCTGGTCATCACCTTCTGTGAGTTGTTCAATATAATTGGCCATTCAATTCTCCCGTCGTAATCATGATAAATTTCCAGCTCCCGTAAATTCACGAGGTTGACTAATGCATTTTTCTTTGGCTTACTACTATTAATTATTCTGTTACTCTACCCTCTGCAGATTTAAGTATTTTAAATCTCACGTTTTAATCCAGGCCACTTTATGTATGGATACTCCTATAATTTTTATACGAACGGTTGACAGAGGGGACGAATGGCTGAAGGATTTTTCAAAAAACTTAAAGCGGGTCGGTTTGATCTGGACTATATTCCAGTATTTGAATCCAAGTTATTTTTTGAAGGGGAAAAACGGGAACGACAGATTGTAAATTTCACGGTCCTGCTGGCACTTGCTACGGTTATTGCTACTTACGGGGTCATCACAGACTCTACGGCATCCGTCATCGGTGCGATGATTGTTGCCCCGCTGATGACTCCCATCATCGCATCCGCGGCAGCCATCTCAATGGGTGCTTCAAAGCGGGCGATAAGATCCATGACCCTTGTCGTTCTCGGCGTGCTCGGTGTAATCGGGCTTGCGATGCTCCTGACTGCGGTCGTACCGGGTGGGCTCGTATCCCTGACACAAAATCCACAGGTCTCATCCCGGGTATCTCCGGGCCTGCTTGATTTATGCATCGCCCTTGCCGCTGGTGCTGCCGGAGCTTTCGCGATAGGGCGGCAGGAAATAGCAGATTCCCTTGCAGGTGTCGCGATTGCGATCTCGCTCGTCCCGCCGCTGTGCGTCGTGGGAATTACATTGTTCCACGGGGGATTTGTTCAAGCAGGAGGGGCTTTTCTTCTGTTCCTCACCAATTTTATCGCTATCCTGGTGGCAGGAACGATCATGTTCGGCCTGATGGGACTACCGAAAGCGGTACGGATGGAGATGAAAGAGGAGACGCGAAAAAAAACGATGGTGGCGTTGATCATTGCAAGCATCCTGCTTATAGGTGTACTCACGGTCACCAGTTACCAGGCAATCCAGGCAACAAATGACCAGGTAGTAGCGAAGGAGGTGGTTAGGGAATGGCTTGGGTTTGCACCATACCAGGTACAGAAGGTGGTGCTGTCAGGCGAAGGTGTTGATGTAGTACTCAGCGGCGAAGGCACGCTACCACCGCTAGAGACTCTTTCTACGATGATGCAGCAGAAATTTGACCGTAAGATCCCCCTCCGCCTGCATACAATTCCCGAAAAAAGTGTAACCTATCCCTCGGTGCTGGTGGGGCTCGCAGGCAGTACATAGGCTAAAAGTCCATTTTTTTAATCCTGGATCATATGCTGGTCAACCGGGATCAGGTAATAAACCCCGTGATTGTACATTACTGCGAAGATCGGGCCTTTTTAAAATTTACTCGTTCTCTCCAATGGCAATCCATTTGTCAGGGTGGGGCCATTCCATGGTTGATGTCACATGGGTTTTGAGATGATCGTAACGAAAAAGGTCTTGGGTCCCTGGTCGCCACATTCATGAGAATATGATAAAACCGAAATGAGAATAGCCGGCGGGGGTATTTTGTTGAACGTCCCGAATGACTTTATCCGAATAACTCTAAAACCATTAGAACAATTGGTCCTTTGAAAAAAATGAAAAAACCTGACATTTTATCCCCCGAAGAACGGACACGTCTTGAAGTCAAAGGCGGTCTGTTATCATCAGAAGTCCCTGTCTACCGGGAACGGTTTGGCGCAAATGTCATGACCCCTCCGGTACGGGAGTCACTATGGTTGCAG
>JBAXMF010000043.1:0-11410 GCA_037134435.1 Methanomicrobiales archaeon
GAATCATACCCGTTGAAATGATCAGGAGGGGAATATTCTGTTAATTACGATTGAAGGAATTGATGGCAGCGGTAAGAGCAGCCTCGTTACATCGCTTACCCGGTCTCTTGCAGACCTATCTCCTGTGATGACCCGTGAACCCGGGGAGACGTGGGTTGGAGCTTCAGTCCGGCGTGCCATTGCAGAGGAGATCGATCCGATAGCCGAGGCGCTCCTGTTTGTCGCTGATCATGCGGTGCACCTGGCCACCGTGGTACGCCCAGCCCTGAAAAACAACCGGCTTGTCATCTCGGACCGTTACACTGACAGCCGGTATGCCTATCAGCAGGGGACGCTCGAAGGTCTGGTACCGGATCCCCTTGCATGGCTCAGGCAGATTCACAACGGCTGGACAATCATTCCCGAACTGACATTTCTCCTGGTCATCCCTATAGATGTAGCGTTGATCCGATGTTCAGGGCGCGGAACAAGGGAACATTTCGAATACGCTTCTTTCCTTACAAAAGTGCAGGGTAATTATCTTGCCCTCGCACGGGAAGACCCCTCACGGTTCATTCTTATCGACGCACAAAAAAGCGAAGAAGAAATTCAGCAGTTTGTTTCCGACGCCATCAGGTCGGCCGCTGCACGGTCACAATCACGTCACCGACATTGACCACGTCCACCGTCTCTCCCCCAACCATATAGGCAAATTTCGGGGAGAACGCACCTGTTGGTACTGTTATTTCATCCCCGTTCACCACTATCGTGGACGGTGGGCTGATCAGCTGGTCCTTTGGCAGCGCCCTGACTGCGTCCATAAATGTGGTTGCCTGTTTCCGAAGAGCAGGACCGATGACCCCTAAGTTGAACTGCACATCACAGACCACTTGTTCGAGGTCGGCCCGGTCGTTGCTCCAGTGGACCTCTGCATTCAGCGTCCGGCATGCGTCTCCTGCGTCATCGATACTGTGTGTGGCATAGATGGTCACCTTTCCAAGGGGGGCATTCAGCGCCAGTCCCTTCTCGTGCTTGTAACGTCTCAGCTCGGACACCACCGTTACCAGCAGTTCACCTTCCCGCAATGCCTCTTCGTCTGCATAGGTAAATTTTGTCCATTCCTGTTTGTGGACACTTTTCGGAGAAAGGTACGAATAGCACTCTTCTGCAAAGTAGGGGGTGAATGGGGCCAGCATCCGGCATAGCGAGTCAAAAGTTGTCCGGAGCGTGAGACCTGCACTCTCACGGTCCGCCCCACCCAGATACAGCCTGCCCTTGACCAGCTCGATATACTCGTCGGCCAGCACCTCCCATGCAAACTCCCTGATGCATTTTAATGCACGGTCAAACTGGAAGTGCTCCATTGCATCAGTCACCTCAGCGATGGTGTCTGAAAGTTTTACAAGGAGCCAGCGGTCGATCAGGGCCGTGACCTTCGCATCGCCACCGATTTCTTCCTTTTCGAGCTGCATAAGAGAGAAACGGGCGATATTCCACATCTTTGTCTGGAACCTTGACGCAGAAACGACATCATTCCAGTTGAACATAATATCCGAACCGGTTGCAGCTCCCATGGCCCCCCATTGCCGGAGTGCATCTGCCCCGTACTTCTCTACTATTTCAAAGGGCTCGATAATATTTCCGCGGCTCTTGCTCATCTTGAACCCGTCCTCGCCGAGCACCATGCCATTGACAAGGATCTGGTCCCATGGCCGCTGCCCGGTCAGGGCGACTGACCTAAGAATCGTATAGAATGCCCATGTCCTGATGATGTCATGACCTTGTGGCCTGATCTGGGCTGGGAACCATGGCGGGGTTCCGGACCCGTCCCAGCCTGTCACATTGAGTACTGAAATCGACGAGTCCATCCAGGTATCGAGCACGTCTTCTTCTCCTTTGAATTCGGTTGACCCGCATTTCGGGCAGGGGTCGTCTGGTTTGGTCCGGGTCGGGTCAACGGGGAGATCTTTTTCATTTGGGAAGACAATTTCCCCGCAGGTGCTGCAGAACCAGACCGGGATCGGTGTGGCAAAAATCCGCTGCCGGGAGATACACCAGTCCCATTCCATCTGGCCAACCCAGTTTTCCATCCGCAGTAGCATGTGCCCGGGGTTCCAGCTGACTTCATGCGCGGCCTTAGAAATTTCATCGGGATGAATTTTCACGAACCACTGGCGCTCGCTCATGATCTCGATTGGAGTTTTACACCGCCAGCAGGCCCCAACGCGCTGCTCGAGTGGCTCCTGCCGGCAGAGGATCTCGCCGGCTCTCATATCATTCAGGACCGCTTCCCTGCATTCCGTGGAGGTCATTCCTTCGTACTTACCGGCAACAGGGGTCATCCTGCCTTTCCGATCGATCGCCTTTCGTAATGCAAGTTTGTGCTGTTTCCACCAGTGGACGTCCTGTTTATCCCCGAATGTACAGATCATCACAGCACCGGAACCAAACGCGGGGTCTACGGCTTCATCGACCACGACCGGCACTTCATGACCAAAAAGAGGGACACGGAGTTTTGTATTCCAGGTGCTCTTGTAGCGCTCGTCACCGGGATGCACGGCAACCGCCACGCAGGCGGCAAGGAGTTCAGGCCGTGTGGTCGCTATCTCGATGCCATCAAAATCAAAGAAATTAAGGCGTGTCTCCCTTGCCTCGTACGTGACTTCAGCAAATGCGATTGCCGTCTCGCACCTGGTGCAGAAATTGACGGGGTGTTCACTCTGGTAGATATAGCCTGACGAAAACATCCGGAGGAACGAGAGCTGGGTCTTTTTGTAATACGCAGGCATCATCGTGATGTATTCATTTGACCAGTCAATCGAGAACCCCATCCTCCGCAGTGTCGTTCTCATCTTCCCGATATTTGTGAGCGTCAGGTCCCGGCACATATTCCGGAACTCTTCCCTCGATACGTCATTTTTTGTAATCCCGAATGTCTCCTCAACTTTCACCTCGGTCGGGAGACCATGGCAGTCCCAGCCCTGGGGAAACATCACATTAAACCCTTGCATCCGCTTATAACGGGCGATAAAATCGATATAACACCAGTTCAGGGCATTCCCGATATGGAAGTTGCCGGTCGGGTAGGGCGGCGGCGTATCGATGACAAACCGGGGTTTCTTTGAGTCTTTATCAAAATAATTGTCCTCATCACGCCACGTATTCTGCCACCGCGGCTCTACTTCGGCATAATCATATGTTTTCGGGAGTTCATGTGATGACATCTGCCAATTATCTGTCTTTTTATCTCATATAGTAATCGAATGCAGGGCCGGGACACTTAGAAAATAACGAAATTTTTTCATCCGCAGCGGAAAATATTCCAATAGCCGGAACGAGAAGAAAGCTCTAATGCAATCCGGTCAAATAGTTGAACAATGATGAACCAGCTCGGCGAACGGCTCGCCGCAGTCCTTGCTATCATCTGCATAGTGATTGCACCGTTCGTGCAGCCCCCCTGGTTTTTTTCGATTGTTGTCGTGCTGTTTGCACTGATCCTCCTCCTGATACAGAAAACCCGGTTTTTTTCCCTGTCAATCATCGCATTGGCGATCTTTTATGGCATCGGGTTGATACCACTCTTCATTTTCTCCTGTACCCTTGCCTTTGTCGTGATCGGTGAACTGGTGTTCCGGTCAGTCGGTGAGAATGCCCGTTCATACTTTGCGTATGCGGTGGTCGCTGCAGCCAGTGCCGTGCTGATCACCCTGTACACCCAGTACCTTCAGAATATCCTGGTCCTGCAGCAACCTGCCCCCCTTACAGTGCTGATGGGCATTCTCGTTGCGGTCCTATTGAAAGTGATACTTGGTGACCGCGATGATGCACTCATGGTCGAGACTCTCGGGATTTCGATGACGATGCTCCTCTTCAGTGACATAAATTACCAGGTGAGTGTCTCCCTGATATCGGTGGCGGTAATCATTGCGTTTGGTTTTGGTTATTTCGCCTACCGTTTTAAAACAGCAGACCTTTCGGGCCTCTTTTCGGCGTCATTACTGGGTGTCCTCCTGATCGTATTCGCGGATGTGCGCTGGTTCCTCATCATGCTGGCCTTTTTTATTGCCGGGTCAGCTTGCACCCGTTACCGGTATGCAGAGAAAGAAAAATTCGGGGTCGAACAGAACCGTGGCGGAGCCCGCGGGTACCGGAACGTCTTTGCGAACGGTGGTGTTTCTGCTGCCGCTGCAATATTATTCGGGGTCACTCAGAACCCGGCATTTGCTGCAATGTTTGTCGGTAGCGTGGCAACCGCGGCAGCGGATACCGTCGCGAGTGAGATCGGGGTAACCGGAGGCACGCCGTACATGATTACTACCGGTAAAAAAGTACCCACCGGGACAAATGGCGGGGTCACCCTGCTCGGCGAGATGTCGGCCTTAATCTGTGCCATTGGCATAGCTGCCACTGCCTTTTTTCTTGGGGTTATCGACCTCCCGACCTTCGCGATTTGCAGCATAGGAGGGCTTGTCGGGACCAACATAGACAGCCTTGCTGGTGCGATTATTGAAAATCGCGGATATATTGGGAATGCAGGGACAAATGTCATTGGGACTCTTGGTGGAGGGATTTTTGCGCTCGCCATATACTGGGTACTTACCATATAACCTCTTTCGGCTGTTGGGTTTTTGCGTTCGGCATGAGGCTGGGGGAACCCGGGAGTTGAAAAAGAAATGTCCCGCCTGATCCCCTGGGGGTTCACCCCGGGATGAGGAAAAGGCGCCTGTGCGCTTATCACCTGTTGGCCCCAGTGACATGGGGCCCAAAGTTGCACCAGGGGATATGCCAAAAGGGAAACCCTGCCCTTTTTACCCGCCCCCATAACAACGTTCAGAATCTCCGGGTACTGGCGGAATGGAGTAATTATCCGCTGCCCGTCTGACTCCCTCCGATGTTTCGTCGGGTAACCGGTCTTGATGGGGGTCACCCATTCTCTTCTGGTTCAGATAGACCCGTGATTACTCCACCCGTGTCAATTATTGCGGCAAGTAGACTCAGAATAACCCGATGTCCGGAAAAAATCTTAAGATAACATACCCAGGCCGAAAAAAATAAAATCGTGGATTCTCACGGGCTGGAAGATTAATATTTATACCAACGTCCCTTTGCGTCATAATCTCCCTGGACGACCGCAACTGGCGGGGTGGTCCCTGTAAGTACCTTGTAAAAACACGCTTTGTAGGTATAAAGGACCGTGACCAGGACAAGGGCACCAATGGCAAATATGATGGAAGAAATGATGATCCCTTCAGCACCAAGCAGTGATGTGAAATAAACAGGCGTGACCGCCTGGATTTCAGTTGCATTCATCGTCGTTAAGGGAGTGAGCTTATCGAAGAACATCATGGTCCAGATCATGAAAACAATGAAGAACCCAATGATGAGTATCACGATATTGACCAGGAAAAATTTTACCACGAG
This sequence comes from Methanomicrobiales archaeon, assembly GCA_037134435.1. GTDB lineage: Archaea > Halobacteriota > Methanomicrobia > Methanomicrobiales > Methanospirillaceae > CAIKOD01. The sequence goes on from JBAXMF010000043.1 coordinate 5,401, forward strand.
CCCAGTGTGGTTCATGGTAAGTTCGATACTCCGCCGTATTGATTCAAAAACTTTTTCCGATTCAAAGACCGCAACAGCATCATAGAAATACATGAGAAAAACGAACGGCACGGCAACACCCATAAGGATACCTGCATAGAGTCCCATCGCCGACCCCGGTGTTCCGATTAACGAGAGGGGCACAATAAGCAGGACGGCGGTAATGAGTGCTGCAAACATTATTACGATTCCCGGCAGTAGTACCCGGAAATAATTTTTGAGCCCGCTGGTAAAGAAACCACGAAATGTCATATCATTATTCTTTATCGCAGCGAGGAGACCGGCAACGAAAAAGGGCAGGATAATAATTTCGAGTATCCATAACTTCCCGGTGAGGAAACTCCCGCCATAATACTCAACGTTTAAGTCTGCTGCCCCTACGAGGGCAAGTAAAATTCCTGGCAGCCAGAGGACCGGGTGCCTGGTTATGAGGCGGAAGGCCTCTTTGAGTGATGCAAGGACCATATCTTACCTGTTCCGTGGCATGGCGACAATTTCTCGTACCTGCAGATCGAAGAACGAGGCCGTGTGCGAGGGCCTGATCACGCACACGGTATCTGATCCCGACATCGTCCCACCAACTGCAATGATCTCTTCTTCGACGCCAACTGCACCCTGGTCGGCAGCAATCAGGGTACATTCAATGGCGACTTTCAGTCCGACCGCTACGTTTTTTCTTAGGGACTCAGCGATGGCATCGGTCCTTGAGCCCCCACCGACCTTTGCAGACCGTGAGATGGCCCGCTCGAGACCTGAAAGCACATGGGTGCCGGTCACAATCCGTACCCCCGCCTTGTTAAGCTGTTCCGCAATATCTTTCTGAAATTCCCAGACCCCAGGCTTGGTAAATCCTACTACATGGGTAACGACAATAAGCCGGAGGCCTGTTCCCCTTAGTTCATCATAAAATTTTAACGCAGTCTCCCCGGATGTACTTGCCACGATTACCGTCGACAGTCCGAGTTCCTTTGCGCGGGAGACGGCGATTCGGGCTGCGTCAGCGGTATTATGGGGGCCGGGAGAATCAAAATAATAGATAATTTTCTCTGTGAATGCCATAATAACAAATTAATAAACTCTGATCACTTAAAGTGAATTGCAATGATCACAATCGCATTAGCAGGAAAACCAAACTGCGGGAAGTCCACATTCTTCAAGGCAGCGACCCTCGCGCATGCAGAGATCGCAAATTACCCGTTCACTACCATCAGTGCCAACTTCGGGGTCGGATATGTGAGGACGACATGCCCCTGCAAAGATCTTGGGCTCGTCTGCAGCGCATGCCAGGACGGTGACCGTTTTGTGCCGGTAAATATTATTGACGTAGCTGGACTTGTTCCGGACGCTCACAAGGGGCGGGGTCTTGGCAACCAGTTCCTCGATAACCTCAGGCAGGCCGATGCAATCCTCCATATTGTCGACGCGAGCGGTGCGACCGATAGCGAGGGAAACCCCCTTGAACCGGGTGCGCATGACCCGCTTGTGGACATTGCATTCCTGAAATTTGAGATGACGATGTGGGTGTACGGCATCCTGGATAAGCACTGGGCAAAGCTCCACCGGCAGGCGCAGACAAAAGGCTTCCTCATTCATAAAGGGGTTGCCGAGGTGTTTACCGGTCTTGGTGTGTCCCCTGAAGAGATCAGGGATGCGGAGGTGGCAGCAGGGATCGACCTCGTCCATACGGATGTACAGGGGCTGATCCGTTTCTGCCGGGAAATCGTAAAGATCAGTAAACCCATGATCGTGGTGGGAAACAAGGTCGATGTGGCCCCGAAAGACCTGGTTGCCCGGTTAAAAAATGAGAAAATGTCATTCTCTAGTGCTGCCGGGGAACTCGCGCTCCGGAATGCATCAAATGCACACATGGTCCGCTATGTCCCTGGTGACCCGTCGTTTAGTGTTGTGGATGAGGGTTCACTCAGTCCCGCCCAGAAAGGCGGCCTTGCAAAGATTGCTGCAACAATGAAGGAATTTGGCGGCACCGGTGTCCAGCAGGCGTTGAACCATGCAGTCTATTCGCTGCTTGATCGGATCGTCGTGTATCCCGTTGAAGATGAACACCACTATTGCGATGGGAAAGGACGGGTCCTTCCCGATGCATTCCTGATGAAAAAAGGTTCAACGCCACGTGACCTTGCCTTTGTGGTCCATACGGATATTGGAAAAGGGTTTTTGTATGCCGTTGATGCGAGGACGAAGATGCGGGTGAAGGATACTCATGAACTGAAAGACGGCGATATTATCAGGATCGTGAGTACTGCCAAGTGAAACCCCTGGTAAGACATTCATTTGTGCCTGATTCTTTCGATATGCATGGGTGTTGCCGGATGAACGGGAGAAATCTTTTTTCATGATGTCTCTCAGTAAAATGTTTCCCAGGTATCAGCGCTGTCCCATATACCGCCGCGATCACCGCAATTTTCCCTAAACTGCAGGGTTTCAACGTGCATCACACGGCACCGGCAGGCATAGCCTTATCTTGTAGTAAAAGAGAAAAACTTTTATTATGGGTGGCGAAGTCTATCAGGCGCAGATCCTTCGGAATTTCTTTGATACCATTACTGGTACCGATAGGAACCTGACAAGGATCTATATGTGCGTGATCAGTCTTGCAAAGATCCGCATGGAACCCCCCGGAAAAATCACTTCGCTTGTCGAACAGGTCAGAAAAAGTAAACAGCAGAGGGAATTATCGGTGGATATCCTCGATTACATGTGTGACGTTGCGGCACAGATTGAGATGAACCATGTCCAGACGGCGTTTGGGGTGAAGGAGATCGGGGAGATAATGCAGGATTTTAATGGTGTCAGCCTGGACACCCTGTAATTTAAAAAAAAAAAATCTTTTTTAAAAGGAATCGGTTTCCGTACCATGAAGGGCTCTTACAGTCCCATGGCTCTTTTATACGAACTTAAGATTCCCGTGATGTATTTCTGGTGCTCATCAAGGGTCGGTTCATCATCTTCTGATCTCATGTAGGAGACCGAGTAAATGAGAATGATGGCATTGTCCAGATTTAGCTTCGCCGGGTCCTCGGTTGCCTCTTCCGGTATATGAATGGCGAGATACGGCGCTTCATCACCCAGAAAGAAAATGTCTGTAACGGGGGTTACATCTGCATTTTCGAGGTTATTTGCCCGCTCCCGCATGATTGTAAGAGCTTTTTTAAGGACTTTTTCTGGTTCCGTATCCTTCATCAGCAGGATCGCTTCATCCGCTTGCTTTACCGTGTTGCCATACAGGCCAAACCGGAACGAAAGAAACGCCTGGGCGATTTCATGTGCAGTTTTCTGATTAATATCGCTGTACATGACTCTGAGCCGTTCCATGTAATTGTACAGATAATTCTCCATTGGGTCCTCCTCTACATTTTTAACCGGTGTACTGAACCGTTTTTCGAGCCGTATTAAAAGGATTGTGATACTGATCGCAAACAGGATGACGATTAAAAAGCCCGGTTTCGTCTCGAGGGGCACGATCAGGATCATGACGGCGAAGACCGGTGCGCAGATAGAAACGACATCCAGCCGTGGCTTGAGCCACGCTAAGTAACCGAGGAGAAAAGCACCTATTGCAGGGCCATACCAGAACTCCGCGGCATCAGGGATCACACCCGCCAGCTGAAGGATAACCCCGATTGCGATACCTGCAAAAGAGATAAGGGGGATTGCGATTGCGATTTCACGTTGCCGACCGGCACCGGGCCATCGGTCTTTGTCAGTACTTGTCAAATATACCGTTCTATATATGGTCCCCATGAGCATGATAACGTTTTCAGATGTCCATCCGGTTTTTCTGTTGCACTAAAAAGACTACCTGTTCCATTGCTACCCACATGGTCCCTCCAAGAAAAAACAAACCTTCAATATGGTTAAACATGATGCTGACCTAAATTCAACTATGAAGGTGTGTATCATGTGCGGCGGGGAAGGGACCAGGCTTCGCCCACTCACGTTTGAACGGCCAAAGCCCTGTATCCCGATTGTGAATAAACCCTCAATAGAGCACCTGGTATCACACCTCTCAAATCTCGGTTTCCGTGAAGTGGTCATCACCCTCGGCTACATGGGGGAAGTGATCAAGCAGGCCCTTGGAGACGGTTCCCTGTTCGGTGTGGATATTACCTATGTGCATGAACAGACCAAGCTGGGTACTGCCGGGAGTGTAAAGAATGCGCAGAAATTCCTTGATGGCCAGGACTTTCTCGTGGTAGGTGGCGACCACATCACTGATATTAACCTCCTCGAATTTTACCGGGAACATATGAGGGGGGGAGTGCCTGCAACCATCGGGCTGATCAGCATCGACGACCCGTCAGAATATGGTATCGCCGAGATAGACGTGGACTACCACATTAAGCGGTTCAAAGAAAAGCCAGCGCCCGGGGAGATCTTTTCAAACCTTGCCAGCACCGGGATGTATGTCTGCAGTCCTGACGTATTCGATCATATTCCGGCAGGGAAAAAATTTGATTTTGCCCGTGACCTGTTCCCGCAACTGATGGAAAAAGGCTTCACTCTTTCGGGCTGGCTTGCACGGGGGAACTGGACCGATGTCGGGAGCCCGAACATGCTTCGGCAGGCTGAAAAATGGAAACTGATGGATATCAGGTACACGAGTATCAGCGGTGACCTGACGATAAAAACTGCCAAGATCCAGGGGCCGGTCCAGCTCGGGGACTCCTTCACGATGGGTGTGAATTCAAGGATTATTGGGCCTGTTGCCATAGGACCCGGGACAACTGTTGGCGACAATGTTCTGATCGGTCCTTACACGAGTGTCGGGGCGAAATGCGTGATAAAAAACAATGCAAAGGTGTTCTCCTCTTCGATTTATAACCGGGTCATCATCGGAAAGAACACAACCATCAGCGGGAGTATCATCGACAATGATACGCTGATCGGCGATGAATGCAGTATTGAAAATGATACGGTCCTCGGTCCCCGCGCCGTGTTGAGAGACCGTGTCATCGTCCATTCACGGACCCGTTTATGGCCGGAAGTAGTAGTCAGGGATGATACAATCGTGAAGGAACACGTCCTGAACGATAAATATGATGTCAGGTGTGAAGGGTCGTAAAAGCCTTCACAGATTATTTTTAAAAAACAGAGGGGTTACTCAACCCGTCGCACCAAGCGGTGTGTAATGGCTACCAGCGGGTGTCGTGCGTAGTCAAGGACTGTAATATCGTCGATTGTTTTTAAGTTCATTGCCTTCGCTGTCCGTTCCATCCCCAGTTCGATCTCCTCATCGATCTCTATCAGGTAGGCATCAAGGGCTTTTATCCCCATTCTTTTTGCGGCAACCGCGCGATGGTGGCCATCCACGAGAATTAATCTTCCAGGGCGCCGGACGACAATAAGGGGCTCTGCAAGACCCTTTTTAATCTCGTACATCCGCCCCTCGAGCTCGTCCTCGTATATTTTTGACTGGGTGGGAAGGAGCTGGTCGATCTGCACCGCTTCCCGTTTCAGGGTAGGTGAGATCCCGTGCAGTTTCTTTAAGGTCTCGATGAAATTAAAGACTTTTTCAGGGGATACATGCTCTATCTGGCTCCTGATTACGTCAGTATTTGAAATGATCCCAAGCAGGATGTTTTTCTCATCCACAACCGGGAGTTTCTGGATACCTGAACGGAAGATTACTCTTGCCGCATCGTTGATGCTCATCTCGGGGTCGGCAACGATCAGGTGGTCCGACATGACCTTGTCAATCGGGGTCGTGGAAGGGACAAAAAGGAGGTCTCTCGCGGATAAATACCCTACCACTTCCCTTCCATCGACGACCGGGAACCCATCATGGCCTGTGTTCTGGATCTTCTCGATGACGTCTTTTGTCGTGCCATGGACATCGATCGTCACCACATCGTAGGTCATATAATCTCTGACCTTTTTTTTGTCCATCACAGTAGATCACGTCGGATTATTACTTGAAATCATCGGAAAGAAGGAAAATTTTCAATCAATT
>JBAXMF010000044.1:0-11361 GCA_037134435.1 Methanomicrobiales archaeon
GGCACGGGCGCTGAACCTGGACCAGTCTGCCGCCGTCCTTGATATCGGACTTAACAGCGCAACAGTTGGTGCCCGCGTATTTGCAGCCATGAAAGGGGCAGTAGATGCGGGCCTTGATGTCCCGTTCGGCGAATCCATTATTCCTGCAGAGGAAAGACTAAAAGGCGGGCATATTGAAAAATTTGCCCCTGACCGGGCCAAAGGCCTGGTCGAGAACGTGGAAATGACGATGGACGCCATAATGAAGGAGCTGGAATAACATGGCTTACGAAAAAGTCGAATGGGTACCTCTTACTGGTCTCGGAAGACAGGTCGCTGCAGGGGAAATCACCAGCATCGATCAGGTCCTCGAGAGCGGGAGGCCTATCAAGGAGCCGCAGATCGTCGATGCGTTCCTGCCCGATCTCGAAGACGAGGTACTGGATATCCAGATGGTGCAGCGAATGACCGACTCCGGTCGCCGTGTCAAGTTCAGGGCTGTCGTTGTCGTTGGTAACCGGAATGGTTACATTGGTTTCGGCCAGGGCAAAGATGTACAGGTCGGCGATGCGATCAAGAAAGCAATCGTGCATGCAAAAACCAATGTAATAAAAGTAAAACGAGGGTGTGGCAGCTGGGAATGCGGGTGCGGGACTGGTCACTCTGTCCCTATGAAAGTGGAAGGCAAGGCTGGAAGTGTCCTCGTGATGCTCAAACCGGCACCACAGGGGATTGGACTTGTTACCGGTGAAGTTTCCAAAAAGGTGCTGGAACTTGCAGGCATCAGGGATGTCTGGACGTTCTCACGCGGTCAGACAAGGACAACCATCAATTTCGCCAAAGCTACGTTCAATGCACTGAAAGCCACCAATATGACCCGGACGGGGGGAGCACAGTAATGTACGGGATTGTACAGGTGCGTGGAGTGGTAAACGTGCGGCGTGATATTAAGGACACGCTCAAGATGCTACGGCTCCATCACATCAATCACTGCGTACTGGTTCCTGATACCCCGGAAAATCTTGGTATGATCCGGAAGGTCAAAGATTATGTTGCCTATGGAGAAATCGACCAGGCAACGCTCGAGACATTACTCGAGACCCGTGGAAGGGTTATCGGAGATCTGCCACTAACTGACGAGTATATCAAGGAACACTCAACGTACAGTGGAATTGCAGATTTTGCGAAGGCGATATCATCAGGGAATGCACGTCTTATGGATGTGCCGGGAGTCAAGCCTGTGCTCAGGCTCCACCCGCCACGCAAGGGATATAAGACTATCAAGAGAACGTTTCCACAGGGTGGTGCTCTCGGTTACTATGGTAACGAGATCAATGCGCTTCTCTATAAGATGAGGTGAACTGAGATGCCAGTCAATAAACGCTCTAAATACCGCGGATCGCGGACATGTGGCGGCGGGACCCATAAGAACCGGCGTGGTGCAGGAAACCGTGGCGGCAGGGGCCGTGCGGGTATCAATGCTCACCATTTTGTGCGGTATTACCTTAAGGAGGGGCCTGTATTTGGTAAAAACGGGTTCTCAAACCCCACCACTACCCATGTCAAAGCAGTGGATATCGGGACCATCGACCAGATGATCCCTGAATTAATCAGGCAGGGCCTTGCAAAAGAAGAAGGTGGTAAGGTTATCTTTAACGCTGAAGACATGGGGATTGATAAAATCCTCGGCAGCGGAAAAGTGACCCACAAGATCCAGGTCTCTGCAGGTTCATTTTCTGAACAGGCGAAGGTAAAAATTGAATCATCAGGTGGCCAGGCACTGGTCATCTGACCACTGAATAGTTTTTAGGTGAAAGTAATGGGAAGCCTGTTGGATCGAATGGAACCCCTGCTCGCAGCAATGCCTACGGTGAGGAGTCCCGATGGCCACGTCCACTTCAAGAATAAACTGCTCTGGACGGCGGGTATTTTAATTTTGTATTTCGCGTTGACTAATGTCCCCCTCTGGGGGATCTCTCCCTCCTCACAGGACCTTTTCTCCTACTGGCGGGCGCTCCTCGCGGGCCAGAGCGGCTCTCTATTGCAACTCGGTATCGGGCCGATTGTTACTGCGTCGATCGTCCTGCAGTTGCTCAAAGGGGCAGACATTCTCCATATCGATACCTCTGAAGCCAGGGGTCAGGTCCTATACATGGGCCTGCAGAAAGTACTCATCTTCGTGATGATCATACTCGAGGCGGCACCCAACCTTATCGGTGGGTTTATGCAACCAGACCCGCTGGTTGCCGCGGCCTTCTTTGGTGGGAACCTGTTCGCCGTTTCATTCATTATATTCCTCCAGATCTGTATCGGTGGACTGCTCGTCGTATTCATGGATGAAGTAGTCACCAAGTGGGGTATCGGATCCGGTGTTGGGCTCTTCATTATCGCAGGTATTTCGCAGGCAATTGTCAGCGGGTTTATCAACTGGGCACCACTCAACGATTCATATCCCGTGGGATTCTTCCCGAGGATCGTATCGGTGATAGCCAGTGGTGCGAATTTCCTGCAATTCATGGGACCGGAGATCATTGCGTTCATTACGACGGTTGTGATTTTCCTCGTCATTGTGTACGTCGAATCCACCCGTATTGAGATCCCTCTCGCTCATGCCCAGGTCCGTGGCGCCCGGGCGAGGTTCCCGGTAAAACTGATCTATGCATCCGTCCTGCCGATGATCCTTGTCCGCGTCCTGCAGGCAAATATCCAGATGGTGGGGTTATTCCTTAATAACCTCGGGATTACGATACTCGGGACCTTTACTGGGACGAGACCGGTCGACGGCCTGATGTATTACCTTGCACCAATTAATGGACCCCAGGACTGGATGTGGTGGGCATATCCTATTGTCAATGCGCCATGGCAGATCATGATCCGTCTTGGGATTGATACCGCGGTAGTCGTTATCGGTGGTGCAATATTTGCCCTGTTCTGGATCAAGACTGCCGGGCTCGACTCAAAAGATGTAGCACGGCAGATCCAGGGCTCCGGGATGTCAATCCCCGGGTACCGGAGAAACCCCCAGGTGCTTGAAAAGTACCTTAATCGTTATATTCCCCGTGTTACGGTGATAGGTGGGGTATTAATCGGGGTGCTCAGTGTCGTTGCCAACCTTTTCGGTGTAATTGGTGGTGTGAGCGGTACAGGGCTGTTACTGACGGTGAGCATTACGTATCGGCTCTATGAAGAGATTGCCAGCCAGCAGATTATGGAAATGTATCCGTTTATGCGAACATTCTTTGGTAAAGAGTAATATTATTGGATGGTGTGAGAGAGATGGCCGGAAGGAAAGTGATCATTACGGGTGTACCGGGTGTGGGAAAGTCTACTGTCGTAAACGGGGCACTTGCCAAGCTGAAAGAGGAAGGGATCACCTACCAGTCCCTCAATTTTGGTACGTTTATGTTTGAGGTCGCCCAAAAGGAGGGTTACGCAAAGGACCGGGACGAGATGCGGAAACTGGACAAGGACGTCCAGAAAAACCTGCAGAAACTTGCGGCAAAAGCAATGTCCCAGATATCGGGCAATGTACTTATCGATACCCACGCATCAGTGAAGACTCCGAAAGGGTACCTCGCCGGTCTCCCGGAATGGGTACTGCGGGGACTGATGCCCGATGTCATCGTGCTCGTGGAGACGGATGAGGACCAGGTCCTGCTCCGGCGTCTCAGTGATGCAACAAGGGTCCGCGATATGGAAGGCGCGGGTGGCATTGCAGAGCACCAGCAGTTTAACCGCTCATTTGGGGCTTCCTATGCAATGACTACCGGTTGCACGATTAAGATTATCCGGAACCAGGACTTCCTTCTTGAAAGGGCTACAACGGACATGGCCGATGTCCTCAGGTGACTAAATGGACTTTAAAAAATACAGTGGGTACATTGCTCTTCTGCTGGCGATGGTCCTGATAATCTCCTACAGTATCCCGTTCATACGGGATGGCGTAGGGCACAACATTAATACGGCCTTAGGTCCGATCGTTGACCAGCTGAAAATCCCGTTCTTCATCCTGATTATCATTCTTTCAACCGTCACGGCACTCTATTCATCTCTCATCCAGAAATATACGATTGATTACGAAAAAATGCAGGACACCCAGGAACGGATGAAGGAGTTCCAGAAGGAATACCGGGAAGCACAACTTTCGCAGGACGAAAAGCGGGTCAAGAAACTTGATGTAAAACGTGACCGGATGATGAAGGAGCAGCTGCAGCTCTCACAGCAGCAGTTCAAACCGATGGCGTACATTCTCCTTCTTACGGTACCTATCTTTTTCTGGTTGTTATTCCGGCTAGCTACCGATACCAGTTCTATTGTAATGCCGTTTTTTGGTGCCCACGCCCTGGCGGCAGGTATCCTGGGTCCCATTCCGGCGTGGATGCTCTGGTACATGTTCTGTTCACTTGCGATCAGCCAGGTGATCAGAAAGACCCTTAATATCGGGGGCCTCTGATGCGTATCACGGTGAGTGGACTTCCCGGAAGCGGGACCACTTCACTTGCACGCTACCTTTCAGAGAAGCATAACTTTGGACTGATTTCTGCAGGGGAGGTCTTTCGCCAGATGGCAAAAGAGCATTCCATGGATCTCCCCCAGTTCGGTGCACTTGCAGAGAGTGATCCATCGTTCGATCTGATGATCGATGAACGCCAGAAAGAAATTGCGGAATCCCGGGATAATATCATCGTAGAAGGAAGATTGTCCGGCTGGATGGTACCCTCCGCAGATTTAAAGATCTGGATTAATGCACCGCTTGGCTGCCGGGTCAGGCGGATCCAATCCCGGGATGAAGTTATTAACGAGGAAACAGCGAAACATACGACTGAAGATCGGGAACGGTGTGAAGCGCTGCGCTACCGGATGTATTACCAGATCGATATTTCTGACCTCGGGCTCTATCACATGATCCTGAACTCAGAGCACTGGGGTATTGAGCAGCTTGGTGCGATTGTTGATACCGCCATAGCGGTGACCAGGAAATAGTCTGTCGCGATTTACTTATTTTTATCCAACTTCACCAAAAAAAGCTTGGGCAATTGAGCAATGGTGTTACCTCGTCACACGGTTTAATCCCGGATACGGGGTAACCTGATAGTTAAAGACAGTAGGGCGGGATCATGGAAAATGTTGTGGATGGGGATGGGATCGACGTGCACCTCGTCAAAATATGGAATACTGATGATATCCGTTCACTGTACCGGGAAGCAGGGTGGTGGAAAGAAGAATGGGACCCCGCGCATCTCAATCTCCTGATCGCAGGCTCACTGGCATTTGCCGTGGCAGTTGATTGTGAAACCGGCAGCGCGGTGGCGATGGGACGGGTGATATCAGACGGTTCATCTGATGCCTATATCCAGGACCTGGTTGTGAAATCAGAGTACCGTGATAGTGGTATTGGGCGGAAAATTCTCACAACGCTTGTTACTTATTGCAAAGCCCTGGGTATTACATGGATAGCGCTGATTGCAGAGCCCGGGACTGAGCAGTTCTACGTGCCATCGGGGTTTGAAAGGATGGAAGGTTCTGTACCGATGATCTTTACGTCTCATTCAAAAGGAAGAATATCCCATGCTGACCAAACGTGATTTCAGACCGGTGACACTGGGTGATCGGGAATTTTTCGCGCGTCATTACCAGAAGTACCCTCAGGTGCACAGCGACAACACCTTCACGAATATGGTGTGCTGGAACCATTTTGCACATTACGAGTATGCCTATGTCCGGGGTAACCTTGTCTTATCCAGTACTATCGAAGAAAAAACCACGTTTCGCCCCCCGATTGGTCCCAGGGACCCATCAGTACTGGCTGATGTGATACAGCTCGCCGTTGCTGAAGGTGACGATGTCCCTCTTGTGCTGGTAGATAACCCATCGAAGTCATGGATCATGGGTGTATACCCTGACCTGCCACTGTACACGGACCGTAACTACCATGAGTACCTCTACCGCACGCGGGACCTTGCAGACCTATCGGGGAAGAAATTTCAGACTATCCGTCACCACCTGAATAAATTTCAGCGGAACTGCATGCCCGAAATAGAACCCATTACCGGGAAAAATTTAAACGATGTTCGGGATTTTCTCATACGGTGGTGCGAGTGGAAGAATTGTGATAGTGAACCCATCCTTACACACGAGAAAGATGCAGTTTTTTTTGCAATTTCGCATTTCATGGAACTAGGCCTGATGGGCCTTGCCATCCGTGTACGGGGATCCATTGGCGCAATGGCATGTTTTGAGCCCCTTAACGAGACTACCGCAGTCGTGCATTTTGAGAAGGGTCTACCCGATTGTGAGGGTATATACAAATCCATCAACCAGGAAACCGCCAAACTACTGCTTGACCGGTTTCCGTACATAAACCGGGAAAGTGATATGGGTGTGTCCGGGCTTCGCGAGGCAAAGATGAGGTACCATCCTGATCACATGATCGAGGTATATTACGTTAAGAAAGATGACCTCCTCGATCTGATCGCGAAGTAACCGGTGTCGCACTCTTTGATGTGGGGGAAACCTGGGGGACCACAAGGACAAGCGCTTTTGATCAGGATCAGGTTGGGGACATGTGGTGGTACCCATTGGGATGATCCTGGTGGATCAGTTTTAGATGAGCGAATACACCCATATGCGTAACTCGCAGGGGCCCAAGGCACATGGTGCGGTTGTATGAAATCTTCCATGAGAATTTCATTTATTCAATAGAGCCCGCAAAACCACTCTTTTATACGCTCTTCTGCGCGTGTATATCCGCCGTCGAGGAAAACAGCACCGATAATCGCCTCAAGGGTCTCGGCCAGGACGTATGGCTGTTCACTGGCATTATGTTTCGCCTCCCCTTTTCCGAGGCGGATATATGGGCCGATATCAATTTTCCTGCCAATTGCTGCAAGGTTTTCCTCACGTTCAAGTTCGATCTTTCTCCTGGTAATCATATCGGGTGTAGTTACACCGCTCCGGATCAGGAGATCGATCAGCACGGTTTTCAGTACCGCATCACCCAGCGTGCAGAATATCTCCTGGTCTTCGCTTGAGATACCCCGCTGTCCCTGCTCATTTGCGAATGCCTTCCTTGTGAGGGCACGCTCGAGCAGTTTGCGGGTAATAAATTTGTAGTTCAGACAGTCTTCGATCTCGTTTTTCATATGCTCATCCTTCATAATCTCGAGGTTAAAAGCATAAAAATTGGCCTCCCGGCCTGATAAGGAGTGGCTCATTTGAGACCCCTCGGATATGTCTTCATTGTTGAAATCATCTCGTCTGCGGATGTCCAGGGCCGTTGTAATCCCTGATGAACCTTGACCCTGTTGGATGTCTGGCATATCGGAATTCCTGGGGTCTGTGGTGATGCAGGCCAGGATTACGTTGATGGTGATATGGGTATTGAAACCCTTTAAAAATAGAAAACCCCCCATTAATCCGAAATTTTCCGGTAGTGATGATTAGATGGCTGACGGAATCAGTGCAATAATTCCATCGACGATTATTTTTACGGCAATTGCTGCAACAAGCATCCCCAGCACTTTTGCCATAATGTCAGTGACGCAGTCACCGAGGATTTTCTGTATATAGGCTGAGTATTTCAGGATAAGGAATGTTGCAAGGAGTGACAGGCCAATCGCAACTGCCGGTACCAGGATCCCGTAATCTTTCGAAAGGAGGAGGACGGTTGTTATAGCCCCCGGTCCGCAGAGAAGCGGTGTGCCGATTACAACGCCTGCAACCGTTTTTGAATGGTCTTTTGATTTCCCGATATCAATGCCAAGCGACATCTGCATACCCAGAATAAAGAGGAGTATACCCCCGGCAACCTGGAAACTCGGCAGGCTGATGCGGAGCACATCAAAGATCAGGAAGTTAAAGAAAAGGAAAATATACATCAGGAAGCCTGCAACGGCGATGGCGATAAGTGCCTGCCTGCTGATTTCCGCCTCTGATTGTCCTTTTGTCATGGCGGTGAAGATTGGGACTGACAGGAGGGGGTCAAGGATGACGAAAAGGGCACTGAATGAGAATATTATTGCACTAATTGTATCCGTCATAAATTCAGCACTATTTTGGATTTTTTCACGGATAAAACAGGTGGTCAGCCCGGGTCAGTCTTACCTCTGAAAATGGGTGGCGCGTTGCTATTGTAAGTTTGAATGGAGATTTGGTGCCCGGTCACTGGAAAGGGAAGGGCCAGGTTAGTAATACAACCATGAAACTGGTATTAATTTTAAAAAACGCCAGAAATAGGTAAAAGCTCTTGAATCTGGTTAACCTGATCGGGGGTTGATGCCAGTTTCTGGGGGGTCCGACAAAACAATAACGTCGGGTGCCATATCAGGAGCATTACATCGTGGGTAGTTCATTGCAAATAATTCGTCGATTGAATCCAAGTTGCTAAACTGTGTATGCGAGCCGGGATCTCCACTGCTCGCGATTACAGCAGGGTGTTAGCGGCGGTCAATAAGTCGTTTCGGGCGCCCTTTCAGGGTATGCAGTTCAAGTCCCCCCTGCGTTGTGAATCTGAAGAGGACCCTGAAGGATTCATCTGCATATGCAGATCTGAGCGCAGGGCGTCCTTTTAGGAAAGAATCAAGGAACCGTTCACTGACACCTCGTGTATCACAGTGGTCCGGGTCCTCGCTTTCGAGGCCAACCCTCATGATGGTCTCCTGATCGTCCTGTCCGGTGTAGAGGAATGCCTCGTATTCACCGGTCAGGTACTGCATGTTTTCATGCTGGAACACCCCCCGTTCAATATCGACGCGGTTAAACGGGGCCCCGTTTACCCACACGGTCTCAGCTTCCCGTTGTGGGTTGATTATTCTCATATGTGTACGGCCGCAGGGGCATTGTTCGCGTGAAATGACTGCCGTGGTGTCCTCTGTGTCATAATTAATCAGGAGTGTCCCACATTTTGCACCTACTGGCAGCAGCGTGGTGAGGACCGCCCTTCCATATTCCCCCTCTTTTACAAATTCAGCCATGGCTGGGTCGTAAATATCGAGGTGAACAAGGTCTTCGGGTACATGAAGCCCGCTGAGCTGATGACATTCCCCGCACATGCTGCCCTCCGTGCTCCCGTACGTATTGTAGATACCACAGCCCCACAGTTCACGGACATATTCCCTTGCTTCCGGTGCAAAACCCTCACCTCCGACAACCAACCTTTCAAGGCCCAGATCCTGGATATTTATCCCTTCATTGCTTAATCTTCGTGCAAGGTGAAGAAGTTTGAAAACACTGCCTATAATCGCGGTTGGGCGGTAATTCGTGAGTGTCCGTACTGGGAAATTACAGTTGCCGGTAGGGATCATGGTAAATCCAATCCGGTGGGCCGCGAGGGTCATGGTGTTTGCCCCGACATTCATACCATACGTAGTACAGGCAACCACCCGGTCACCCTTGTTAAACCCCTGCGAAATAAAAATCCGGGCGTATTTCTCCGCATACCTGAGCCATTCCTCATATGCCAGGAAAAAACTCTTTGGTACCCCTGACGTCCCGCTTGTCTCATGGATTGTAAAAATATCCCCGAGGGGCGCACTCAGAAAACGGAACTCTGGTGTCTGGGGTGGCTGGTTCTCCCGTACCGTCTTCCCTGAAATAATCGGAAGGGTGAGAAGGTCCTCGTGGGTCCTGATATCCTGGGGGTCAATATGATGCGTTTGAAACCAGTCCCGGTAGAACGGGGAATATTTCGCTGCATAAGAAATAGTATAACTGACACGCTCATCGATTAAGGCATTAAGGTCATCACGGGTAAGTGTCTCTACCGTTTTGTTATAAAACCGGGTTTCATCCATAAGAAAACTCTTTTGAGTGCACTCCCATAAGTGTTCTGTTATTCTCACCCGGTATTCCACCCGGGGCAACGTCCTGCAATCCAGTTATCCTGTTGTGAAACTTGATCAAAGTCCAGATTTTAGTTTGAGTGAACGGATGAGGACTATTTCCATTAGAATTTCGCCAGGGCATCCTCTGGGAGGGTCTGTACTTTCAATTCCGTCCTGAAATCACGTCTTTGTGTTTTATGTACCGTTGGGTCTCCTGGAAGTATGTGTAAAAAAAATGCATGATGTATGGTTCCCCTTGCGGTCTTCTTCATTGTAATGTATTTGTCCCCGCAACAGGTCTGGTAGTATAATTTCTCCAAATGTCCGGGTTTTTAAACCAGGGGATGCAATACCCCGGGGTTTAATGGCGTGTACTTTTCTCCGGGCATGGTACATATAGTGTAGGGGGTGGATGAGGCACGGGCCCCGGAGATTGGTATGCAGCTGGCGGGAGAATGATTCCTGGTGTGCTCCTTCGTGTAAGTGGTGTGATGCGACCCCGGGCTGCAATCCCAAATCCAGTAAGAGGGAAAATATTAGTTACTCCCCGGGAGCAGACGACGAGGCCCGGATGATGGCCGGCATTCGCACAAGGATAAACCATTTCCTGTCGGAAGGTTCGTTGGTAGGCCGCGCCCGGTATTACTACAACAAGAGGGTATGCGTGACCTACGGTACCCCGAAATCTGGTAAATAAATTCATAAAACTCTTGAATTATCTAAAAAATCTCCGTTAATGGGTAATATCCCCTCCACACCTATATTCTTTTCGTTCTGGTTACCTCGTCCCCATAGGCATTTTTTATCCGTCCTTAACGAATACAACTAATTAGAGCGATCTTATCCGGGTTCTGCCGTATTCGGTCTCCGCAAAAATGGTCCGTAGTCCAGTGTATCGTGGTGCTGTAACAAAGGGTAAAGCTGTTCGTATAACTGGTCTCGTGACAAAACTGAGATGATGTATGGGATACTGTTATCGTTTATAAGGGAGAAGAAATAATAATGGAAAATAAAAAAAATTATCCTTCACTAAAAATTCAAAACATTGTCATGACCGGAAGGATCGCTGATTCTTTGGACATTCAACATATTGCAGAAAAACTTGATGGCTGTGTTTTTACCAAGAAAAAATTTCCTGGTGCTGTTTACCACATGAAAGAGCCAAAAATCGTGGCATTGCTCTTTAATTCCGGAAAAATCGTTTTTACGGGTATTACTTGCATGGAGGACTACCAAAAAGGTCTTGGGCTTCTGATCAGTCAGTTAGACGGTTTGGGGATAAAGACTATGGCAGTACCTGATATTTCCGCTAAAAATATGGTCTGCTCATACGACACCGGGCTGAAAATTAACCTCACAAAAGTGATTACCACGTTCGCGTATGAAAAAATTGAGTATGAGCCAGAACAATTTCCAGGGCTCGTTTTCCGGATCGATGAGCCAAAAATCGTGGTATTAATTTTTTCTTCCGGAAAGATAATTCTCACTGGTGGGACGAATATCGAAGATGTAAAATCTGCAATTGATCAATTGATGAAAAAACTAACACCCATCTGCTAAT